>JAHIPW010000090.1 GCA_018903055.1 bacterium | reverse complement strand
AAAAGGATTCCCAAAAATATGACTATCCAGGAACCCTCTCCCAGGAGACCCTCTCTAAACTGATGTCTTAAAAGCTCTTTACTCATCTTGATTATTACTCCAAAGACAATCTGACCAAAACCCAATGCCAGAGCAAGGATGAAGAAGATCATAGGGTCTTTTAGGGGAGCAAAAAGCACTATTCTCTCTAAAAAGTGAGGGATTCTCTCTATTCCAAACCAACCACCAGTCAGAGCGCCGCAGATTATGGCTGCCAATCCTCCCAAAAAGAGTAGCTGGAAGAGTCGTCTCCCTTCCTTTATCTTCCAGAGACCGATCAGGCTCAAGATACTCAAAATTATTCCATATCCGGCATCTGTCAGACAGAGGCCAAAAAAGAGGAAGAAGAAGGGCGCAAGAAAAGGAGTGGGATCTACTGCCCGATATTGAGGGTAACCATATAGTCTGGTCACCATCTCAAAGGGCCTAATCACTCTTCTATTCTCCAAGGCAATGGGAACTTTTTCGTTTGGAGAAGGGTCTTTGGTAATAACCTCAATCTCCTTAAATTTCTTCTCCAAATCACCTTTTAATTTTCTGACATCCTCCTTTCTTATCCAACCCGAAATCCTAAATGTTTCATAAGTCTGACTGAAAGAACTCTGAATATCCCTCTGGGCCTTGAGGTTGGAAAGATAATCATATAGAGCGACCATCTTTACCTTTGACTTTTCTAAGAGTACCTTACCCCTGGCTATGAGTTCCCCCCTCTCCCTTCCTGCTTTTTCCAGTCTTCCATCAATAAAAGAATTAAGATGAAGGGGAGTAATGTCCAGATGGGGATAGAGGACCTGTTCAAAGTTATATCTTTTTAGGTTTTCGTTTACCTTTTGATTATCCTCTTTTAAATAGATTAAAAGGATGTATCTTTTGATCTTGCTTTCGCTTATTATCTTAAAGAAGAGCCTCTCCTTTGTTGCCTTCTTTAAATCCTTTAACAAGTCTTCTATCACCCGGAAGGATATGTCACCGAGGACTACTTCTGTCTTCTGTGTGGGATGGACATCGGATAAAAGCATCTCGAGACCGAGCCAGGGAAGGACCTCCTCCTTCCATCTGTGGAGTTTTCTAAAGGTATGTCTTAGCCTATTTAAGCGTTTCTCTAATCTCTTACACTTCTCATAGACTTCCTGGTAATCGAACTCTTTGGTAATCTTCTCGAATTCTTTCCTAGATAATAAAAACTTTGGCTTAACAAAACTCTCCAACATCCCTTTCTTCTCTTCAAACCTGGAGAAGAACTTAAGGATGTAGGTGAGGTTCCCCAGTTCTTTCTCGATATCCCTCTCCTCTCCAAAGGGGAGGGAGACTTTCTCTTCTTTGATATCTATTATCTGAATTAGCTCTCTATTCTGCAGGTATTTCACCAACTCTTTTCTGTGCTTTTTATGAGTGATGATGTCTATTCTTTGTAGGGGTGTTATAGCCATCTCTTGAACCTCTCTATAGCCTCGTTATCGGTAATCGGTTACGAATAGTTACGAAGCGGTTACTAACGGTTACGAACGGTTACTGTTAACTGGTTACTGGTTACTATTACTTAACGATTTCCTGAGTAATAAAAGAGGCGGCTTTATTCATCCTCTTTCTGGCCGCTTCCCTTATCCTCGCCTTTTCTTTTAGAGACTTTTCCCTTATCTTCTGGGCTCCTTTATTGGCGAGTTCCTCTTCCTTTTCAATTAGTTTCCTTCCTTCTTCTTTTGCCGTGGTTTCAGTCTCTTTTATTAACTTCTCTGCCTTCTCCTGGGCCTCCTTTATCTTCCTCTCTGCTTCTTCCTTTGCTGCTTCCAAAGCCTTGGCGCAAGAGGCCTCTTTCTCTTTTATCTTTTTAATCGCTTCCTCAACCATCAGCTAAGCCTCACTATCGTTCGGCAATCTTCACAGATTAGCACGGATTGACTAACTGATTACAGGATGCACTTCATTGGCATCCTAGAGAGCATAAATAATTAAGCATTGGCACGGATTTAGCAATAAGAATCAGTGCTAATCCGTATCTTTTAATCTGTGCCCATCCGTGTAACTATTCAAATTCCGATGCTTTTAGTCAGTCCTTCTCTTTAAATCATGGAACCATATTCTGTAGCAGTCACTTATCTTAAGGCAGCTGGCACAATCTATGGATTTGGCCCATTTGAGATGGTAGCAGGAGGGCTTCTCTATTGCGTGGGCTCTATTTCTCTTTT
>JAHIPW010000089.1 GCA_018903055.1 bacterium | reverse complement strand
TGCCTCTTTCAATCCCTACTCTATTAGTCGGCAGTAATGGGACCTATTGCTGCTCCGGTGATGAACTGCCTGACCACAGGATTTTTGGTATTCTTAATCTCTCTTGGGGTGCCAACTTCAATAATCTCTCCTTCATAGAGCATGGCTATTCTGTCTGCAACCTTATAGGCACTAATCATATCGTGGGTAACAGCAACGGAGGTAATCTTCAACTTATCATGCAATTCAATGATGAGTTCGTTTATGGCATCCCCCATGATAGGATCTACCCCAGTAGTGGGTTCGTCATAGAGAACGATCTCTGGCTCCATAGCGATGGCCCTTGCTAGACCAACCCTCTTCTTCATTCCTCCCGAGAGCTCAGCCGGTCTTAAGAGCCCATTCCTTGCCAGACCAACCAGCCCCAGCTTCTCGTTAACAATTCTTCTTGTCTCTTCTCTGCTCAAATTGGTATGCCTTCTCAGCCCAAAGGCCACATTCTCTTCCACAGTCAGGGAATCGAAGAGAGCTGCTCCCTGGAAGAGCATACCAAACTTCTTCCTCACCTCATTCAGTCTTTTCTTATCCAATTTTGTTATATCGCAGCCATCGATTAGTATCCTTCCCTTATTTGGCTTTAAGATTCCAATGATGTGCTTTAATAGAACGCTCTTCCCACAGCCGCTTCTTCCAATGATGACAAAGGTCTTTCCTTTCTCGATCTTAAGATTTACCCCTCTTAAGACCTTATTATCTCCAAACGATTTGTGTAAATCCTCAATGACAATCATCGCCTCACTCCATTCGGAGTAAGAAAGTATCTGAGTAGGAAAGTAAGAAAGTATTTCTCTTTTGACTTTGTTTCTTTCAATCTCTACTCTCCTACTTTTCTTCTTTTCTACTTTCCTACTTTATTTTAGAAGAGGGCCGCGGTTAGAAAGTAATCGGCAGCCAAAATCAGGACACAGGAAGTAACTACTGAGAGGGTGGTCGCCCTTCCCACCCCTTCTGCTCCTCCCCTGGTCCGAAAACCCTGATAACAACCGATGGTTATGATAATGGCGCCGAAGACCACAGCCTTGATGAGACCGGAGAAGAGGGCATCGGTAGAGAGGGCTTCTATGGTGCCATCTATATACTGTCGAGAGCCGATGCCCAGTTTACGTACCCCGATGAAATAGCCACCCGCAATGCCTATGACAGTGGCATAGATAGTAAGTATAGGGGTCATAATAACCCCAGCAATAAACCTGGGAACAGCAAGGTACTTAATGGGGTCGGTGGCCAGGGTCTCTAAAGCATCTATCTGTTCGGTAACCTTCATGGTCCCTAACTCTGCGGTAATCCCTGCCCCCACTCTCCCAGCAAGCATTAATGCGGTCAAGACCGGACCTAGTTCCCGGACCATGCCCAGGGCTACCCCTCCCGCCACAATGCCCATGGTCTCAACTAACTGGGCCGCATGGCCTCCCTGCAAGGCAGAGACCATACCGATGCAGAGAGCAACCAGGCTCACCACAGGTAAGGACCTTATTCCAATCTCCACCATCTGACTAGTGATATTCTTAAGATCCAGGGGCGGCCTCACTATCCAGGATAAGATTCTGAAGAATAGGATGACCACCTCTCCCGTACGTTTCAGGATAAAGGTCGTCCATCTGCCAATGAATTCGAAAAACTTTTTCATTTTCGCATTCCTATGTGCCGTAATCAGTGATCAGGAGAAAGTGTGCTTTTTACTCACTTTCTCACCTGCTCACCTGCTCGCTGTCCAATGGTTATTGGTTACTGCTTTTAAGGTAAACACGGGGGACCCTCCCGGCAATCCTACAGACTACCTCATGGGGGACAGTATTCACCTTCTCTGCTATTTCCTCAACAGAGACCCTCTCTCCCCCCTGCTTTCCTATGAGAACTGCCTCATCGCCTACCTTAACATCGGGAACCTCACCAACATCTATGATCGTCTGGTCCATACAGACCCTTCCCGCGATCCTGACCCTCTTCCCCCTTATGATAACCTCTCCCTTATTGGAAAGGAGACGATTGTAGCCATCCTCGTAGCCGATGGGAAGGATGGCAATGGTGGTATTTTTATTTGTAACATAGGTCTTGCCATAGCTTATGGTAGCACCTTTCTTAACCCTCTTTAGATATATCACTTTACTCTTGAGACTCATTACCGGATGGAGGTCCAGGGACCTTGAAACGTACCTAGAAGGATAGATGCCATAGAGGGCAAGACCCGGCCTTACCATATTAAAATAACTCTCTGGGAAGCCCAGGATCCCGGCTGAGTTCGCCGCATGCTTCAGGGGGATATTTATCTTTTCTTTCTCTAACTTTTCTAAGATTTCTTTAAACTTTTTTATCTGTTCTTTGGTAAAACTCTTATCCTCTTCATCTGCTGTTGAGAAATGAGTGAAGATTCCCTCTACCACCAGTTCCGGAATTTTTATTATCTCTTTTATTAACTTCAGCGCTCTCTGATGGGGAACTCCGGTTCTTCCCATCCCGGTATCTACTTCAATATGAACCTTGAGCCTCTTCTTGAATCTCTTGCATTCTCCTTGCAGAGCAAGGGCCATCTCTTTAGTGCATATCGTTTGAGTAATATTCTTTTTTATGATCTTTTCTATCTTTTCAAGCAATGTGGGGCCCAGAATAAGAATGGGCGATTCGATTCCTTCTTTTCGGAGGAGGAAGGCTTCGGTAGGAGAGGTCACACCAAAATAATTTACCCCTTCCTTCTCCAGGGGCCTTGAGACCTGGACCATCCCATGGCCATAACCCTGAGCCTTAACAATGGCCATGACTCCCACATCCGGGCCCACTTTTTTCCTGATCTCTTTAAAGTTATGGATTAAAGCAGCTAAATCAATTTCTGCCCAGGTGGATTGGCTATCCATCTTCCCTCACTCTGTTCGGGAGTTAACAGTTTACCCGTCCCGACATCCGTCGGGACTGTTTACCGTTCACCGTAAACCGTGAACCGTAAACCCCTCCTTGCTCCGCTTATCAGCTTATTCTGCTCTCTTGGCTAAGTTCTCAAACCTGGTATATTCCTTTATGAAAGCTAATTGCAGTGTTCCAGTCGGACCATTCCTCTGCTTTCCGATATTTATCTCTGCGATCCCTCTTACCTCTGGATTATCCGGCTCATAATACTCTTCCCTGAAAATAAAGGCCACCAGGTCGGCATCCTGCTCAATGGCGCCCGACTCCCTCAAATCAGAGAGCTGGGGCTTATGGCTTGGTCTCTGTTCTGCAGCTCGGGAAAGCTGAGAGAGGGCAATTACCGGAACATTCAGCTCGCGGGCAAGGGATTTCAAGGAACGGGAGATCTCTGAGATCTCCTGCTGCCTATTCTCTATCCTTCCCGAACCAGACATAAGTTGTAAATAATCGATGACGAGTAAGCTTATGTTATGCTCTGCCTTCAATCTCCTCGCCTTGGCTCTTACTTCCAGAACAGAGATGGCTGGGGTATCATCTATGAATATCGGGGCCTCGGCCAGCCTTCCGGCAGCAATGGTAAGCTTTGGCCAGTCGGATTCACTCAAGTAGCCGGTCCTCACCTTCTGGGCATCGACCCGGGCCTCGGAGCAGAGCATCCTCTGAACGAGCTGTTCCCTTGACATCTCCAAGGAAAATATAGCAACCGGGATTTTCTCCTCTACCCCGGCCTTATGGGCGATCCCCAAAGCAAAGGAGGTCTTCCCCATACTGGGTCTTCCCGCAATAACTATTAATTCAGAGCCATGTAGTCCACTTGTTTTCAGGTCAAATTCTCTGTAGCCAGTGGGAATGCCGGTGACATGCTCCTTCTTAGCATATAACTCCTCAATGGCCTGGAAACTATCCTTTATGATATGCTTTATTAGTATAAAGTCCTGTTTTATCTTCTCCTGGGTAACAGAGAAGATTATCTTCTCTGCGCTGTCTACAATCCTGTCCACCTCTTCCCCACTCTCATAACTCAGGTTCTTTATCTCGTCACAGGCATTGATTAATCCCCTCAATGTCGCTTTTTCTTGAACAATCTTGGCATAGTATTCAACATTGGCTGCCGTAGGAACGGAGTTTATCATTTCTGTTAAATAGGCTGTCCCCCCAATGGCCTCCAGGTTTCCCTTCCTCCTCAATTCCTCAGTCATGGTCACCAGATCCACCGGCTCATTCTTCATGAAGAGTTCCACAATTGCCGAATAGATTTTCTTATGGGCCTCCTTATAGAAGGGCTTCTCATTTCCTAAAACCTCGATGCCCTTTCCAATGGCCTCCTTCTCAACGAGCATGGAACCAATTACCGACTTCTCTGCCTCAATATTCTGGGGAGGGACCTTCTCAATCATTTCCTCTCTCCTTATTGCCTCAGCGCACATGGTAAACCTCCTATTATACACAGATTATCACAGATTTATTACAGATTCACACAGATAACAGATGTAATATCAGCAAATTTTAACTTTGGGTTCATTGTCTCGGGTTAGTCATCAATTAGTAATATTTTAGCCAGGAGTAGACGATTGGTACTCCAATCGACCAGTAGAACATAAAGACAACAAGCCAGAAAGGAAAGATAATCATACAGAGAAAGAGGAGTTCCTTAACAAGAAGTATTACACTTTTTTTTCTACGTCTCCTTAAGAAATATACTAAAGAACTGATGATGAGTAGCCACAGGAAACAAGGGAAACCAATCGCCCATCCTATTCCATACTTTGTGAAAAAGGGAAAAAGAAAGACGAAGAAAGGAAGAATGGACAATATTACTACCAAAACTATTTCCTTCGGCCTGAACTTAGATTCAATAGATAAGCGTTTCTTTCCTTTTTCGGTGAGTCGAGTAATACCGAGAACAATTCCTAAAACTATGATTAATAAGCCTATACTAACCACTGACATACCAGAAGCGACAACAGGAAGTATTATTAATGACATAAAGAGATTTCTCCAGTGAGATATTTCTGTCCTTATTTTCTGACCTATTCTCTCTTCTTTTTCTGCCAGATCTTTTTTGCCTTCCTCTTCATATATTTGAGCAAGTCGTAGATGAAGTGCAGCTGTTACCGCTCTTTCTATTGCAAGTGGGCTATCTTTGAACTCTTCTATCTTCTCTTGACAGTATTTAATGGCTTCTTTATACTTTTTCTGTTCCATTAAAGTCTTAGAATGTCTTATATAAGTAATATATTTTTCGTGGGAAGAAATCTTTTTCTCATAAGCAAGATTTATAGTATTAAGCTGGTAGGCTTTTAAATAAGATTTCTTTGCTTCTTCCAATTCTCCCATTTCTTCTAATTTAATGCCCAGCTGATAACAATTTTCTGCTATTTCTCTATTTTCTATCTTCTTAGCCAGAAGGCCGATACAGATGAAGGCAGTGATAAGGTAGAGAATGATGATGCCCATTAATCTATTTGAAACGTTCATAAGTAGACCTTCCTAAGATTTATTTCTTTGGAGAACGAAGTCTTAGAATTATCTTGATGAACAGATTTAGTTCGCCAATGAGGGTAAATAAGGTTCCTACGAAGCAGAGGAGATATCTCATCTCTTCCTCCACCTCGCTCATACTCAAAGAGATAAGTCCAGAAATGAGGATGCCTGTCCCCAAGAGGAGGAAGATGGTCATAAGGGAATCGAATAATGTCCAGCGCCTGAGGAGCTCTATTCCCAGGGAGGCTTCTCCCTTATAAAAGACCTTCAGGATGATTCCTACTATTCCCAAAAGGAGAAGACTGACTCCTCCAATAAGACCCCAGATCTGTGCTCCCGTCATTGTCTATTCCTTTACCACCCAGACCTTTATCTTTGTCTCTACCTCAGGGTGAAGCCTGATCAGGGCATGATAGATTCCCAGAGTCTTTATATTCTCCTCTATGGATATATTTCTTTTATCGATGTCTATCCCCTGGCTGTCTAAGGCCTTCTTGATATCCAGGGGAGTGACCGAACCGAATATTCGATCATCCTCTCCGGCCTTCACTCTCACGGTACAGGAAATCTCCTTTAACTTCTGGGCTAAGGCAATTGTCTTTTCCTTCTCTCTCTTCTTTGCTGCCTCCTTCATCCTCTTCTCTTGCTCTAGAATCCTCAAGTTCTTGGGATTTGTCTCCAGGGCCAGGCCCTTAGGTATCAAGAAATTTCGGGCATAGCCAACCTTTACCTCTATCACATCCCCAATATTTCCTAAATTCTCTATCTTCTCTCTAAGAATTACCTTCATCCCGCACCTTTTTCCTTCTTAGATATCTCTGTATATTATTTATACATCTCATCCCTGAGTATCGGCGAAAGGTTTTCTCATAACCAATTCTAAAGAAAGGTGCGGGATTCATCTCTCGCTCCTTCACTGAAGAGGTTAATATCGGTTAAAAACGGTTATTAACGGTCCTTCATTTCATTCAGGATCGCCTAGTCCCGAGCCCTTCGCCTACGGCTCAGGATACCTCGGCGAAGTATCCCGAAGGCAAAGCCGAGGGGTGAAAACGAGGGGCGGTTAAAATCGGTTGCCTTGAAAAATGCAACTGTTATTTCTGAGCAAAGCGAAGAAAGAGACAACTTGCTTGGCTTATTTCTGAGTAAAACGAAGAAACAAGGTTCTTGAGCGTTAGCGAAAGGCATCCTTATTAACTGCTATTTCTGAGCGATAGCGAAGAAACAAGGTTCCTGAGCGTTAGCGAAAGGCATCCTTATTAACTGATGTTAACCGTTGTTAACTGAAGAGGAAGGGAGCCATGGCGAGATCTAAGAGGGGAAAGGAAGAGGAGTATGATGACAGAAGTATCTACTCGCCCTTAAAAGGTAACAGAGCAATATTCCTTGCCCTCTTGATAGCCCGAGCAAGCTGCCTCTGGTGTCGGGCACAGTTCCCAGTAAACCTTCTGGGCTTTATCTTTCCCCGATCACTAATGTAATTCCTTAAGATGGCGACATCCTTATAATCGATCATGAGGTCTTTCTTGACACAGAAACGACAGGGTTTCTCTCTCCTGAAAAACCGGGGACGAACACCCCCTCTCGGTCGAAATGCTTCCTCTCTCGGTCGAAATGCTCCCCCTCTTGCCTGATAAACCATTCTCTTTCCTCCTCTAACACGGATCTTCACAGATCAAAAACGGATTCTCACAGATCACAGATTAGTTGAGGAAGATCCGTTATCTGTGTCCATCTGTAAAAAATCTGTGTGAATCTGTGTCTCAAAAGGGGATCTCTTCCTCCCCTTCCTCTTCTTTAGGTAATGCTTCTTCTACTACCTTTTCTTCAACTGCCTCTGCCCGAGGAGCAGCACTCAAGAAGTGAACTCTCTGGGCAATGATCTCAACAATGCTTCTCTTCTGCCCTTCTGGTGTCTGCCAGGAACGCTGCATCAGTCTTCCTTCCACTAAGACCGGGCTCCCCTTTTTCAAGTATTCACTGCAGACCTCTGCCTGCCTTGCCCAAGCAACGATACGTATGAAGCTCGTCTCTTCTTTCCACTCCCCGGATTGATCACGATATCTCCGGTTATTGGCAAGCTGAAAGTTGGTCACCGCCTGGCCACTTGGGGTATACTTTAGTTCTGGATCATGAGTCAGGTTCCCAGATATGAAGACCTGATTCACATTTATTCTCGCCATCTTTCTCTTCCTCCTCTCCTTTCGTAATATTCTTTCTTCTCTTGAATCCTTGGTCTATATTTCTTTGGCTTCACCTTCTTTGGTTTTCGCTCCTCTATCCTCACGCTCAGGTATTTAATGATCTCTTCTATTGTTCTATAGTTCCTTTCCAGGCTTTCGATAACTGAGGGAATAGCTTCTAAGTTCAGAAGGCAGTAATATCCTTCCTGGCATCCCTTTGCCGGATAGGCCAACCTCCTCACTCCCCACTCTTCAAGACTCAGAAGTTTTCCCCCACCAGAAGCTATTATCCCTTTCACTTTCTCGATGAGTTCCTTCCTCTTCTCTTCTGCCAATTTGGGATTTATGACGAATATTGATTCATACTTATTCATCCCGTTAGACCTCCTTTTTGAACACAGATTATCACAGATTAATTACGGATTAGCACAGATTACAAATAATTGAGAATATCAGAACATCAGAGTATCAGAATGAGAATTCAGGAATCAGATTTCAGACTCAATCTGACCTTCTAATATCTGTCCTTCTCCATCTGGTATTCTGGTAATCTGATACTCTTTCTATTTTGCATTGATTTCTACTTTCCTACTCTTCTTCTTTCCTACTTTTTTTATATTAGCACACTAAGATTATCTGGTCAAGTGAAATTTAATGGTTATGATATCCCCTTCCCTTACCTTGCAATCCCTCCCCTCTATTCTTAAAAGACCCTTCTCCCTTGCCTTAAGTAAGGAGCCGACACTTACCAGCTCGGAATAGTTAATTACCTCTGCCTTAATAAATCCTTTCTCCATATCTGAATGTATCTTCCCCGCTGCTTCCCTGACGTTTCTCCCATCCTCTAAGGTCCAGGCGCGAAGCTTCTTTCTCTCCAAGGTAAAGAAGGTAACAAGGCCCAGTAATCTATAACTTTCTCTAATCAACCTTTCCAACCCTATCTCCCCAATTTCCAGCTCGGCTCGAAATTGGGCGCGCTCCTCTTCTGGTAGTTCCTGCATCTCAGACTCTAATTTGGTATAGATTCCAATTGCCCGATATTTCTTTAACTCCTCCGGAATCTCTCCTCCTTCGCCTAAATTGGCAACATAGAGAGTAGGCTTCAAAGAGAGAAGATGATACCCTTTAAGGGCTTCTCTCTCTTTCTCATTTAATTCTGGCACCCCTTCTTGCTTCAAGCGTTCTTGAACTTTTTCCAGCAGTTTAAGTTCTTCCTTTGCCTTGGGGTCCTTCTCTATTTTTTCTCTTCTTTTTTCAATTAATTCCAAGTCTGCTAAGGCAAGCTCCAGATTGACAATTTCGATATCTCTTATGGGATTGAGGTCGGGAGCGATATGGGCAATATTGGGATCCGAGAAACATCTCACAACATGAACTATGGCCTCTACTTCCTTTATCTTTGCTAAGAACTGATTCCCCAGTCCTTCTCCCTTACTTGCCCCCTTAACCAATCCGGCAATATCCAGGAACTTAATGGTGGCTGGGGTCACCTCGCATGCCTCTATAAGTTCTTTTAATCTCCCTAATCTCTCATCCGGAACTTTTACCACGCCGATATTGGGCTCTATGGTAGTAAAGGGATATCTCTCAACCTTGGCATGTCCCCTGGTTAGGGCATTGAATAGGGTTGTCTTTCCCACATTGGGAAGTCCCACGATCCCGATCTGCAAAATAAGCCTCACTTCGTTCGGCAATTTCACCCCGCACCTTTTTAGCATTCATAAAGGCATTATTTAAGTATTCAGAAAATTCTGAATATTAAAAGGTGCGGGGCAAGCAGATTAGCACGGATTGACTAAACTGATTACAGGATGCACTTCGTTGGCATCCTAGAGAGCATAAATAATTAAGCATTGACACGGATTTAGTTATGAGAATCAGTGCTAATCCGTATCTTTTAATCTGTGCCCATCCGTGTAACTATTGAAGTTCTGATACTTTAGAATATTCTCTCAATGAGTGCCATGAGATGCTTATTGAGGGATAGGATAACAGGAGCAAAGACCAATGAAACGATGGCCATGAGCTTCAATAGAATATTTAAAGAGGGCCCGGCGGTATCCTTGAAGGGATCCCCTACCGTATCCCCGATGATAGAATCCTTATGGACCTGAGAGCCCTTCCCTCCTAAATTTCCTTCCTCAATGTACTTCTTGGCATTGTCCCAGGCGCCACCCGTATTGGCGAGCATAATGGCCAGGGGAACACCGGCCACTAAAGAACCGATTAGAAATCCTCCCAGGGTTTCCACTCCCAAGAGAATGCCGATGATAAAA
Organism: bacterium; assembly: GCA_018903055.1. Classification (GTDB taxonomy): domain Bacteria; phylum UBP18; class UBA7526; order UBA7526; family UBA7526; genus DRGV01. Next base: position 9,784 of record JAHIPW010000089.1, on the reverse strand, counting down.
GGAATGATAACTGCCATAATCCCGGGGGCAATCATTTCCCTTAAGGCCCCCCGGGTAGTGATATCTACGCATTTATAGGAATCAGGCATCGCCTTCCCTTCCATGAGGCCTTTTATCTCCTTAAACTGCCTCCTCACCTCCTCCACCACCTTATGGGCCGTCCTTCCTACGGCCTGCATGGTCATCGAGCAAAAGAGAAATGGTACTACTCCCCCTATGAATAGTCCGGCAACCACCTTGGCCTTGAGGCAATCGATGAGAGTGATGTCCACTACTTTAGAATAGGCGACGAATAAAGCAAGAGCAGTCAGAGCAGCAGAACCGATAGCAAATCCCTTTCCAATGGCAGCCGTAGTATTCCCAACGGCATCCAACCTCTCCGCCCTCCTCCGAACCTCTGGCCCCATTCCTGCCATCTCGGCAATCCCGGCAGCGTTATCGGCAATAGGTCCATAGGCATCGACCGCCACGGTCATTCCCGTTATGGATAACATCCCAATGGCAGACAAGGCCACCCCGAAGATCCCTTCTAACCAGTAGGCAACCATGGTTGCCAGGCCGATGGCCACCATGGGGAGGGCAGTAGATCTCATTCCCACCGCCAGGCCCTGAATGATATTGGTTGCTGGACCAGTAGTCGTTGCCTGGGCGATCTGGCGCACCTCTTTCCCACTAGTAAAGTACTCTGCGGTGAATCCCACAACGAGGCCCGCTACCAGACCGGCTAAAACACTAAAAAAGGTATTGAATATCTTCCAGGATTCGTTATACCAGTAGGTAGTTAGAATGAAGGCTCCCATTATCAGAGCCAGGGCGCTTGATACCATGCCGTTACGCAGTGCTCTCTGAGGATCCTGGCCCTCCTTCATCCTTACGAAGAATACCCCAATGATAGAAGCAAAGATTCCCCAGCCAGCCAAGAGCATGGCGAGCATCATCCCCTTGGTATTGAATGCCGCGGCAGCGATGACTAAACAGGCGATGATGGCTCCCACATAGGATTCATATAGATCAGCCCCCATGCCTGCCACATCCCCTACATTGTCGCCCACATTATCAGCAATAACCGCTGGATTTCGAGGGTCATCCTCCGGTATCCCTTTTTCCACCTTTCCCACCAAATCAGCACCAACATCCGCGGCCTTGGTATAGATTCCTCCTCCTACCCTGGCGAATAGGGCCACCAGGGAAGCGCCCATGGAAAATCCCACGATGAGTGAAGTGGCCTCTATGATTCTATCTGATAATTCCATCTCTCCTTTACCAATGAAGAGTAGGAAGACCAGGGAGAGACCCAATAGGCCAAGGGAGACAACAGAGAGGCCCATCACCGCCCCTCCGGGAAAGGCGATGGAAAGGGCTTCATTGAAGCTCTTCTTCGCCCCCTGAGCGGTGCGGGCATTGGACCTGGTGGCAATCTGCATCCCCAAGTAGCCAGCTAAGAGGGAGAAGAGGGCGCCCGCTAAGAAGGCCAAGGCGGTCTTCTTTGCCACAGCGAAGAAGAGGATTATGGCGATGGCCAGAATGAAGAAGGCGATTGCCTTATACTCTCGATATAGAAAGGCCATGGCTCCCTGATGAATGCTATCCGAGATCTTGATCATCTTCTCACTACCCGCATCCTTCCTCAGTATTCTTCGGGAAAGAATGAGAACGAAGAAGAGACCCACTACCCCACAGGCCAGGGCAGCTATTAAAGATGTCAAATCACCAAATACTGGAATCATTTCTCTCCATCCTTTCACTCGGGAGTTAACAGTTTACAGTAACCAGTTTACAGTAAAAAATAGAAGAGCATCAGATAACCAGATTATCAGATAGAGAAGGTCAGATATCAAACTTCAGATTAAATCTGACATTCTGACCATCTGAATCCTCATTCTGATACTCTGATGTTCTGGTAATCTGTAGTTTTGCTGGTTACTGTTCGCTGGTTACTGGTTACTAATGTTATATTTGTTCATAGCAGGAATAATCCCTTCTTCCACAAGGAAGATCAGGGCCTCCCCGGCTTTATCAGTCGCTTTTTTAATTAGTAAATTTTCTTCTTTGGTAAAATTTTGAAGGACATACTCTTTAGGATTCATCCCCTGAGGAGGCCTCCCAATCCCGATGCGCAGGCGAGGGAATCCCTCACTTTTCAAATTTTGAATTATGGATTCCAGGCCTTTATGGCCACCGGATGAACCTTTTTTCCTGATTCTTATTCTTCCTAAAGGAAGGTCGATGTCATCACAGACAACGACCAGATTCTTCAGAGGAATCTCCAGACCTCTAACCAGGGAAGCCGCGGCCACTCCAGAATTATTCATAAAGGTTAGGGGTTGGGCAAGAACGATTTTTTTTCTTCCTATCCTTCCCCTTTCCATAAGGGATTTATATCTCTTGGTCTTTATGTCGATCTTGAGTTTTTTGGCCAGAGAATCAAGAATGCGGAAGCCCAAGTTATGGCGTGTCTTCTGATATCTCTTCTCTGGGTTCCCCAGACCAAGGAATAGGATCATTTCTTCTTTTCTTTTGCCTTTGGTGCTTTCTCCGATTTCTTCTCTTCCTTAGCAGGAGGCTTGGCCTCCTTTGCCTCCCCTACTTCCTTTGGTGGTACCTCTTTCTCCTCTCCGATGACCTCAGGTTCGGTCACCACCTCCTCTGGTGTGGGTGGAGCAACCTCTTCTACTGTCGGAGGAACGATGGAGACCACCGTCTCTTCTTTATCCATCAATATCTTAATATCCCCAGTTATTTTCAAATCCTTGATATGTAAGGAGTCTCCGATCCCTAAGCCCCCAATATCAACAGGAATAGATTCTGGAATCTCAGTGGGAAGACACTCCACCTCTATCTCCCTCAATCTATACTGGAGTATTCCTCCCTCCTTCACCCCGGGAGCCTCTCCCCTCACCTCAATAGGAACTGCGGCCTTTAACTTCTCTCTCAGGGATATCTGACAGAGGTCGACATGTAAAAGGTCTCCCCTTACGGGATCGGTCTGCAGCTCCTTTACAATGACTGTCCTCGGCCTATCTCCTACCTTTAGAGAGATAATGACGTTCTCTCCCGCCTCAGTAGAGAGGGCCTTCTCCAGGTCCTTAGTATTCACAATCAGGGGTTGAGGTTCCTCTTTCTCTCCATAGAGGACGGCTGGAATATAGCCGGTTCTCCTCAGCCTTCCCGAGGAGCCTTTGCCTACCTTTTCTCTTATTTTAGCTTCTAAATTTACTTTCTCCATTCTTTACCTCTCGGTTAATATCAGTTACTATCGGTTAACAACGGTTAACATCAGTTGCCTTCTTTAATGTAACCGATTTTAACTGTTTTTAACTGTTATTAACCGTTATTAACTTATACAAATCTATCTGTGTCTAATCAAATAAGGAGCTTACCGACTCTCCCTTGTAGATCCTCTTTATTGCTTCTCCCAGTAGGGGGGCAACAGAGAGAACTTTTATTTTCTTGAGCCTCTTTTCCTTAGGCAGAGAAATGGAATTGGTAATTATTACTTCCTTAATTATCTTATCTTTCAATATCTTTGTTGCCGGAGGAGAGAAGACCCCATGGGTGCAGGCAGCGGAGATCTCCTTTGCCCCCTTATTTTTCAAGGCTCTCACCGCCTGTATCAAAGTCCCGGCGGTATCTATGATGTCGTCGACAATGACCAGGTTCTTACCCTTTACCTCACCAATGACATTCATCACTGTCGTCTTCCCGGTTAAATCTCTTCTCTTGTCGATAATGGCTAAGGGAACCCCTAATCTCTTGGCATAGAACCTCGCCCGGGCTACCCCACCAGCATCGGGAGCAACGACAACGAATTTCTTCTTCTTGAAGTATCTGCAGATGGTTGGGGTAGCGAATAGGTGATCTACCGGGATATCGAAGAAGGACTGTATCTGGGCAGCATGGAGGTCCATAGTGAGCACCCTATGGGCACCAGAACGGGCAATGAGATTGGCCACCAGTTTGGCCGCGATAGAAACCCTTGGCTCCACCTTCCTATCCTGCCGGGCATATCCATAGTAAGGTAGAACGGCGGTAATCCTCTCCGCAGACGCCCTCTGGGCAGCATCGATCATAAGGAGAAGCTCCATCAGGTTCTTATTCACTGGAGGACAGGTAGGCTGGATGATGAAGACATCCTTTCCCCTTATATTCTCCAGTATCTTGACATAGATCTCCCCATCCGGAAACTGGGTCACCTTTGCCTTGCCTAAAGAAATCTTAAGATACTTACAGATCTCCTTTGCTAATTCTGGATTGGCATTTCCTGTCAAGACCTTTAACTTATTCTTCATCCCTTACCTCCCTTCGGTCGGAATTAACAATTAACAAGTAAAAAGTAAAAATGAGAAAACAACCGACTATTAATTACGGACTATGGACTATCGATTTCGCTCCGTTTCCCCGTGTCCCCGTTTCTCCGTCTCACTTTCCCACCTGCACGCCTGCTCACTTTCTCTGTGTTTTTTTCTTTGCCCAGCCTTTTATATTCCGCTGTCTTCCCCGAGCAATGGCTAAGGCATAGGGAGGAACATCTTCGGTAATGGTGGAGCCGGCTCCAATCACCGCTCCCTTTCCAATTTTAACTGGAGCAATAAAGTTGGTATTGCTTCCCACGAATACTTTATCCTCAATATATGTGGGGTACTTTTTAAAGCCATCGTAGTTACAGGTGATGGTTCCCGCCCCAATATTGATATTTTCTCCCAGGGTAGCATCCCCGATATAGGACATATGAGACACCTTGGATTCTTTTCCAATAGTGGACTTCTTTATCTCTACAAAGTTCCCGATCTTGGCTTTCTTCCCGATTCTACTCTCCGGCCTCAGGTGGGCATAGGGACCGATCCTAGCCTCTGATTCTATGATACTATTCTGGACACTTGAGTTCTTAATCTCTACTTTGTGGGCTATCTTACTATCCTTTATCTGAACCGCAGGGCCGATGATACAATCCTGGCCGATCTTCGTCTTTCCTTCAACTATGGTGAAGGGATAGATGATGGTATCCCGACCAATCTCCACTTCCCGATCAATGGTGGTAGTCAGAGGATCGATAATGGTCACCCCATTAAGCATGAGCCTATCTAAGATATGCTCCCTCATAATCTTAGTGGCCAGGGATAGATCCTTGCGGGAGTTAATCCCAATGATCTCATCTGCCTCATCTGTAGTGCAAGCCTCTACCCTATGGCCCTTCCTGGTCAAAACCTCAATGGCATCTGTTAGGTAATATTCCTCCTGAACATTTTCCGGCCTTATCTTCTCTAAGGCCTGGAAGATAGCTTCCTTTTTAAAACAATAAGTCCCGGCATTAACTTCCTCATTAGCCAGCTCAATTATTGTGGCGTCCTCTTCCTCCACTATCTTACGGATAGTTCCATCCCCATGCCTGACGACCCTCCCATATCCTGTAGGAGGCTTTAAAATAGCAGTAAGAATAGTAGCTAAGGCATTCTTCTCTCTTTGGACCTCAATCAATCTCTTCAAGGTCTGGGTAGTCAAGAGAGGAGTATCTCCGCTCAGAACCAGAAGGTCCCCTTTAAATTTAGCGAGGATTTCTCTACACTGCGCCAAGGCATGGCCGGTGCCCAGTTGCTCCTTCTGCCAGATGTAATCTACCTTTTTACCCAGGGTCTCCTTAACCAGGTTTCCTTTATATCCAATGATGACTATCTTCTTGTCTATGTTCAGCTCTTCTAATCTATCGATGACATACTCTATCATGGGCTTGCCACAGACCTGGTGCAAGACCTTGGGCAATCCGGACTTCATCCGAGTCCCTTCACCTGCTGCCAGGATAATGGCTACCATATCTTTCATCTCTTACTCCTCAACGCAGATTCTTTTGTATTGCTTACTGCGTGGGTATTCAGACGCTGATTGCCGCTGATTATTATCTGCGGTCATCTGCGTTGTTATCTGCGGCAATCTGCGTTTAGCTGCCGGGGATGGGATCGAACCACCACACCGGGCTCCAAAGGCCCGTGTCCTACCATTAGACCACCCGGCAACTCTTAAAGATTTCTGACTCTTTTAGAAATCTTTTTACTCCTTCTCTTCGGGCTTCTTGGGTTCCTCAGGAGTAATTCCTTCTACCCCCTCTCTCACTTCAGGGGTCTCCTCGTAGACCTTGGGCTCTTCCGGAACCACTGCCTCTGGAACTGCTCCCTGAGAGGCGAGCTCTTCTTGGTACTTTCCGATGACCTTCTCTTCAATCATCCTCCGAGTCTCGTTGTTCAGAGGATGGGCGATATCCTTGAAGCTTCCATCTGGTAGCCTGCGAGAGGGCATAGAGACAAAAAGTCCCCTTATGCCATTGATCACCTTCAGACCTCTCACCACGAAGCAACCATCGAAAACGATGGAAGCAAAGGCCTTCAACTTCTCCTCATCCCTGAGTCTGATGCGTATTTCCGTGATTTCCATCTACTGCTCACCACCTTTCTTATGCAAGCTGTTTAAAAGATTTCAAAAGAAAGATTTTTTTAAAATCCTTCTTTATCTTATTATAAATCTTTTTTGCTCTTTTACCGTCTTCTACCAGACCGAAGACTGAGGAGCCAGAGCCACTCATTAAAGCTCCACAAGCACCCAATTCCAGAAGCCTCTCCTTTATCCTGGCGATCAAGGGATGCCTGGGAATGACTGCTTCTTCTAACCTATTATATAAGCTATTACCTATTTTCTCTATCTTGCCAGATTTCAGGGCAGACAAAATCATTTTAATACTTTGTCTCTCTTTTGTCAAGTTCCCCTTCAGGTTCTTGTAGGCCCACTCCGCAGAGATCTCAAAACCAGGAAAGATGAGAACAAAGTAAAGAGTCGGGCTTTGAGGAAGGGGCCAAAGTTCATCTCCTCTCCCCCTACCCAATGCCCTTCCTTTCCTTAAAAAGAAAGGAACATCTGCCCCTATCTCGCGAGCAAGGCCGAGTAATTTTTCATAACTTAGGTCTAGATCCCATAATTTATTCAATCCCAGAAGAACGCTCGCCCCATTACTAGAGCCCCCTCCCAGGCCACTGGCCAGGGGGATTCTCTTATTAATTGTGAGCTGGATTCCTTTCTTTAGTCCCAATCTCTTTTTTAAGAGAAAAGCTGCCTGGTAGGCCAGGTTTTCTTTCCCTAAAGGCAATTCGGGAAGGTTACTTTTAATTTCTATCCCTTCTTTCAACTCCTTTAGGCTGATAACATCGAAGAGGTCTACTGTTTCTAAAACGGTTTCTACGTTATGGTAGCCGTCTTCTCTCTTTCCCAGGACCTCCAAGAAAAGATTTACCTTGGCTGGCGATTTTAAAAAAAGTTTTTTCATTCTGCTTTGATGATTGAACTTAGCTGTCAAGCGATCGAGCAATCAAGTTTTTGTATTCTTGCCCTTCGGATCCCGAGATCCTCAGGATCGAGGGAATAGCTTGGTATCTCGATAGCTTATTCTCCTTCCTTTACTTCCCTTTTTCTCTCTAATTCTTTCCTTACTCTCTTTATCTTCTTCTTAACCTTCTTGTCCTTATTGAGATTATAAGACTTCTCCCAGGAATGAAGGGCCTTCTCCAATAGATTCTTCTTCTGATAAGCATCACCAAGATGGTCGAAGATGACGGGATCGTCAGAGACAAAACCCATGGCCTTCTCTAAGAGTTCTAAGGCCTTCTCATAATCCCCTTTTTGATAGTAACCCCAGGCCAGGCTATCCAGGAAATACCCATTCTCTGGCTCGATCTTCAAGGCCTTTTCCACCAATTCCATGGATTCCTCGAGGTTTATTCCCCTCTCAATGTAGAGATAACCTAAGTAGTTATAGGCATTGGCTAATTTGGGATCTAATTCTATTGCCTTTCGGAAACTATCTACTGCCCTCTCAAACTCTTCCTTTTTATCATAGGATACTCCCAGGTTGAAGTGGACTGCTCCATCCTCTGGATTCAAGGAGAGGGACTTCTGGAAAGAGATAATTGCTTTTTCATAATTTTCTATTCCCTGATAGGCCAGGCCGAGGAAGAACCAGACCTGGGCATTCTCTGGCCTCAGTTCGGTGGTCTTCTTGAAGATTCTGACTGCCTTTCTCTCCTTTCCCGTCTCGCTATAGATATAACCTAAGTGAAGATAGGCCTCTAAGAAGTCTTCCTTTAAATCGATAACTTTCTTAAATTCCTCTCTTGCTCTCTGGTAATCCTTCTTCTCCTCAAATAGAACTCCCAGATAGTAGTGAGCCCTCACATCCTCTGGTGCTATTTTCAGGACTTTCTGGAAACCTTCTATGGCCTTATCTACCTCTCCCTGATAGTAGTAGATTAGGGCCAATCTCTTAGCCACGCTTATCTCTCCGGGATTTATCTCTAAGATCTTCTCATACTGGGAAATAGCCTCTTTTAGCTTATTCTGGTTGCAGTAGATCTGGGCCAGGCGGTTTCGGGCAGTAATATTCTTGGGATCCTTCGTCAATACCTGGGCATATTCCTCCTTTGCTTTCTCCGTCTCATCCTTCAATTCATATAAGAAGCCCAAGCTTAAGTTGGCCGGAAGGTATTCTGGATTGAACTCTAAGATTTTCTTATAAGAATGAATGGCTTTATCGAATTCCCCCTTTCCACTATAGAGAAGGGCCAGGTTTAAGTAGGCACTTGTATAATCCGGTTCCAGCCTCCTGACCTCCTCATAGGAGTCTATGGCTCTCTCAAAGTCTCCTTTTCGGGCATAAAGATTCCCCAAAATGAAGTGAGCCTCGGTATAATCTGGCTCCAGATCTATCGCCCTCTCATAACATTCCCTTGCTTTCCCTATCTCTCCTTTCTCGATATATAGGGTTCCTAACAAGAAGTGGGTCTGGAAGGGAAGGGGATCAGTCCATAAGGATTGACGAAAGAGCTCTTTAGCTTCTTTGAACTTTCCTAATCTGAGGTAATCCTTCCCTAAAGCAGTAAGGATGGTACTGGAATCCGGCGCATACCTTAAAGCCCTCTCATACTGTTTGATGGCCTTCTTGAAATCACCCTCCTCATCATAGATGACCCCCAGGCTATAATGGGAATAGCTTAAAGGATGGATGATTCTTTTCTCTTCCTTGGGAGGCGTAAATGGTTTCTCTTCAATCTCAAATGAGAAGCTATCTACAGGAAAATAAAATAACCAAGAAATAAGAAGCAATATAATAACCACAGATTTCATCCCAACGGGATCCCTTCGGGGCAGATTCCATAGATTAATATTTTCTTTGAAAATCTGTTTAATCTGTTTAATCCGCTCCTCTGGAACCCTGAAAGGACTCCATTCGGAGTCCTGAACGGGTGGTTCCTTTTTCATTTTAATTCTTTTCCTCCAGATATTTTTTCATTACTTTTTCCCCCCTTAAAAGGAATAAGAGAAATGATCATGACTAAATAGCCACCAATGATCAGGATGGGGGCAGCAGTGAGGGAGCCTCTCCAGAGATAGAGAAATCCTGAAGCAGCGATCAAGAGGCCCAGTCCAAAAACAATTAAAGTTTTTTTAGTATCTCTTTCCATCCTTACCCCCCACTAATAACTAACTCAACTTTTGCAAATCTGCTGTTTATCATTAATAAAAGTTTGTCGTTGTTGATGCTCGTAACGATGCTCGGTATGGAGGCTCGATACTCGATTCTCTTTCATTTCTTTAGCACAATCCAGCCTCGAGCTTCCCTGTCTGCCGACAGACAGGCAGATTCAAGCCTCGATACGAGTTTCTATACCCTTAAACCCCGTTAGACTCTCAAATATCGTTCTGTAATTTTTCTAATAGTTTTGATACCGACTCCAAATGGATTATTTAT
>JAHIPW010000088.1 GCA_018903055.1 bacterium | reverse complement strand
TATATTCTCTGAAAGTCCTCATAGTGTCTGCTGGCCCTAATCTCGGCATAGTCCCGGGCGCTCAAGGTAGAGACTAAGAAGGGCCAATCCGAGCTTTCTAAGAGAAGAAGTTCCCGGGCCATTTGTTTCAGGAGGCGTACTTTGAGGCGACTAGTCCCGTTAGAAGTCCCCCGATATTTATCGGGGGCGGTCGCCATAGGCGCCCTACTTCTAACGGGATGAGAGGAAGACCTTGATTTATGGACAATCTCCTTCATCTCCTTCTCCGCCTGATAGATATACTTCCAGACCCACTTCGTCAATTGATTGAACCAGATCCAGTGGAATCCCCCCTCTCCCCAGGAACCCTCAGGCAATTCTATTATGGTCTGAGGACGACGCTTACTCAAATAGCGGGAGCAGGTAGTAAGTTCTATCTCCGGATCCTGGCTTATTCCTTTCAGGGCAAGATACAAAAACTCCGGCCCCTCAAACCACCAGTGGCCGAAGAGCTCCGCATCATAGGGGGCAGTGACTATTCCCGGAAGGTGAGTCTTTGAGAAGTAATTCTTTAAAGAATTGTGCACCAAATTTACGAAATGGTTAGCGTTCTCCCTTATTCTCTCTCTCGCCTTCTCGGGCTGATAGAGAAGTTTAGAGCCTAAATCAGATTTAGAACTGGTAACCCGCCAATATCTTAGTCCCCCGGGGAAATATTTCTTATGAAAATCAAGATACCAGCCATCTCCCGGATAGCCATGCTCTCCACTCCAGACCTGAAGGGCGGTAATGGGATCCCGGGTAAAGACCGCTACCTCCTTTCCCTCTCCAGCACCTTTCAGGTAGTAGACCTCATAGGGGGTCTTCTCCTTCGACTCCGGTTGCGGTCTATAACCCTTTTTGAATTGTTTCCATAATTGCTCTAAGGCCTTAAACCTCTCTAAATAGACACCGATAGTCTTTCCCCCTTTTAGCATCGGGGTATCAATGATGAAGTATTTCAGGCCATTTCTGGCCAGAAAATAGTCCATTCCTTTCCTTTTGATCTTCTTCCTCATACCAAGAGGTGAAGCCCATTCATAGCCCGGTCGATAGGCGCACTCTGGAAGCCAGAACCCCTTCGGCTTCTGACCAAAATATTTAAGATAGGTGCTAATCCCCTGCTTTATCTGGGCCTCAACAGATATATCCTCACCCAGGAGGGGTAGATAGCCATGAGTGGCGCAGGAGGTCATGATCTCGATATGGCCTCCGGATTGTAATTTCTTAAAGGCTAAAGTCAAATCCTCCTGGTATGATTCTTTAAAATCCTTCAGTTTAGCCTGATAGTAATCATACCAGAAAGAGGCCAATCCGGCAAATTGTCTCTCCCCAGCAGAGGAAAAAGTTTTTTGGTTTTCTAAGGCGATGTCCAGCTTGGCCTGGATGTAGCCTTTCAATCCTTCCTTAAACTCCTGGCTGGCCAATTGCTCTAAGAGGATGGGGGTTAGGCCCAGGGTAACCTGGGGCGAGATGCCCTCCCTTACTAACCTGTCCAGCACATTTAATAGAGGAAGGTAGGTCTCGCAGCTCGCCTCATAGAGCCAGTCTGTGCCATGGGGCCAGGTGCCATGGCCCACGACATAGGGCAGATGGGAGTGGAGAACAAAGGTAAAATAGCCCTTTTTACTCATTTCCTTATCCCTCTTTACTTTAAAACTGGACTTTTGTATTTTTCGTTTTTCCGGTCTCCCAAAGGGATCACTTCGTGATGCGTTGAAGGGTTGCGCAACTCGTTACGTCTTACGTAATACGGTTGCGTCTTGTTACGAACGACGATAGACGATAACCGAAACGAGCCTCGCAACCGCAACCGATAGACGACGAACGGCAAATTTGCAAAAGTTGAGTTTAAAATATACCCAATCTAACTTTTATGAAATTATATATTTCATCAGGTATACTTACCTCACAACAGCTTTCTATTCCTTGGAACCAGGGAGATGAATTAACTTCACATATTTTAAAATGATCACCATCAAATAAAAGATCTACTCCGGCGATATCAAGATTTAATATTCTGGCACATTCCGTAGATAACCATTCAATTTCCGGATT
>JAHIPW010000087.1 GCA_018903055.1 bacterium | reverse complement strand
GATGAAGGCTGAGGCAGAGAGATATTTAGGAGAGAAGGTTACCCAAGCAGTGATCACGGTTCCTGCCTATTTCCGGGATGATCAAAGGCAGGCAACAAAGGATGCTGGTAAGATCGCTGGCTTAGAGGTCTTGAGGATTGTCAATGAACCCACCGCCGCTTCTTTAGCCTATGGATTGGATAAGAAGAAGGAAGAGAAGATTGCCGTCTTCGATCTGGGAGGGGGAACCTTTGATATCTCTATTTTAGAGAATATGGGCGAGGGTGTCTTGCAGGTAAAATCTACCAATGGGAATACCCACTTAGGAGGAGACGATCTTGATCAGGAAGTAATTGACTGGCTCTGTGATGAGTTCAAAAAAGAGCAGGGGATTGATTTAAAACAGGATAGAATGGCCTTACAGAGATTGAAAGAGGCCGCGGAGAAGGCAAAGTGCGAGTTATCTACTACCTTAGAGACAGAGATTAACCTTCCCTTTATCACCGCTGATCAGACGGGACCCAAGCACCTGGTCAAAAAATTGACCAGAGCCAAGTTAGAGCAGCTGGTCTCAGATATCGTTGAGAAGACCATCGGCCCCTGTGAACAGGCATTAGCAGATGCCAAACTATCTCCCTCTGATATTGATGAAGTGGTCTTAGTTGGTGGCCAGACCAGGATGCCTTTAGTAATAGAGACGGTGAAGAAGATATTCGGTAAGGAGCCCCATAAGGGAGTCAACCCGGATGAGGTGGTGGCAGAGGGAGCCGCCATCCAGGCCGGAGTATTGACGGGAGAAGTTAAGGATATCTTGCTCCTGGATGTCACTCCTTTAACTCTGGGCATTGAGACTTTAGGAGAGATCAGAACTCCCCTTATTACTAGAAATACCACCATCCCCACCAAAAAATCCCAGATCTTCTCTACCGCAGCGGATAATCAGCCAGCAGTGACCGTTAACGTCTTGCAGGGAGAGAGGGAGATGGCTAGAGATAATAAATCCTTAGGGAAGTTCGATTTGGTCGGTATTCCTCCCGCACCGAGAGGAATTCCTCAGATCGAGGTTACCTTTAATATCGATGCCAATGGCATCGTCCATGTCTCTGCCAAAGATTTAGGAACGGAAAAGGAGCAGTCCATAAAAATTACCTCTCAGAAGATGACTGAGAAGGAGATTGAGAAAGCGGTAAGAGAGGCCAAGGCAAAGGAGGCAGAGGATAAGAAGAGGAAAGAAGAGGCAGAGGTAAGGAATCAGGCAGACACCTTAGTCTATGCTACAGAGAAGTCCTTAAAGGACTATGGGGATAAGGTGAGCGCTTCTGAGAAGAAGAAGATTGAGGATGCCTTGAATAACCTTAAAGAGGTTCTGAAAGGAAAGGATATAGAAAAAATTAAGAAGGTCTCTGAAGAGTTGGGCAAGGCCTCTCATAAGTTGGCAGAGGAGATCTATAAAGAGGCCCAGAAGAAGGCCGCAGAACAAGCAAAGAAGGCACAGCCACCGCCAGGGCGGGGTCCCGCAGAGGCGGGAGAAGAAAAACCCAAAGAAAAGAAGTCCAAGAAGAGAGAAGATATAGTAGACGCAGAATATAAAGAAGAAGAGGAGAAAGGCAAAGAAGAGAAATGATGGCAGTGATGGTTTTATCACCGTAATCAGATTTTTATCACTGTAATCACTCTATAGCGAAGCGAAGAGATGACTATTAAGCGTGACTATTATGAGATACTGGGAATGGATCGGAATGCCTCCTTAGATGAGATAAAGAAAGCCTATAGAACCTTAGCTCTTCAGAATCACCCGGATAAAGTAGCTCCGGATGAAAAGAAGGGGGCAGAGGAAAGATTTAAGGAAATATCCGAGGCCTATGCCGTTCTCTCCGACCCAGAGAAAAAAGCTACCTATGACCAGTTTGGCCATGCGGGTATCGATGGACAGTATACCTACCAGGATATCTTTCGGGGTGCCGACTTTGGGAATATCTTTGGCGGCCGGGGTTTCGAGGATATCCTGAGAGGCTTTGGCTCCGGGGGCACCTCCTTCGCTGATATTTTTGGAGACTTCTTTGGCACCAGAGTAGGGAGGAGACCCCAGAGAGGAGCAGACTTAGAGTATCCCTTAGATATCACCTTAGAAGAATCAGCCAAGGGATGTGAAAAGAAGATAAATATCTATCAGACCGTCACCTGCCCCACCTGCAGGGGAAGTGGAGCAAAACCCGGAACGGGAAAGAGGACTTGCCCCCAGTGCCAGGGAACGGGGCAGATAAGGTATACCCAGGCTTTCTTTACTTTCTCTCAGACCTGCCCCCAGTGTCGGGGAATGGGGGAGGTGATTGAAGCCGCCTGTGGCCAGTGCCATGGGAGGGGAAAAATCAAGAAGGCTTCCAAAATATCTTTAAAGGTTCCTTCCGGTGTGGATAGTGGAACCTCGATTAGAGTGAGGGGAAAAGGGGAGGCTGGAGAGCTCGGTGGTCCTTCTGGCGATCTCTATGTCACCATTCGTCTAACCCCCCATAAGATATTTGAACGAGAGGGAAGCCACCTCTACTGTGAAGTACCCCTTAATTTCGTTACCGCTGCATTAGGAGGGGAGATTAAAGTTCCTACCTTAGAGGGAAAGGCAACCATGAAGATTCCTTTCGGAACCCAGACAGATAGAGTCTTCAGACTGAAGGGAAAAGGGGTTCCTTCTCTCCATGGACATGGCAAGGGCGATGAGTATGTAAAGGTTATTGTTCAGGTACCTGCCAGACTCAATGAAAAGCAAAAAGAAATCCTGAGAGAATTTGCCGAAGCGGGGGGCGAGAAACTCTCTGTTTCCAAAAAGAGCGTTCTTGATAAGATAAAAGATACCCTAAAAGGCAGAGAAGAATAAAGCAGTCTGTCGATATCTGATGCAGGTTATGTTATTAGGTAAGGGTAAAGTAGTGGGTTTGGTAGTTAGGTAAGGGTTAGGTGTTTAAAGACCAACTACCTAACCCAACAACCAAACTAACAACCTAACCTTAACCCTAACCGAGTAATTAACCATAAGACTAAATCCGGAGGGATTTTTGAGGCGCTTCTTCATCGAAGAGAAAGATATTAAGGAAAACCAGGTTACCATAAAGGGGGATGAGGCAAGACATATCGCCCAGGTCTTAAGACTTGAAGAGAAAGATAAAATAAAGGTCTTCACTGGAGGAGGAAGGGAATACTTAACGGAGATAATTCAAGTCAACAAAAAAGAAGTAATCGGGAGAATCTTGGAAGAGAGCAGATTAGATACCGAGCCACCAATTGAAATAACTTTGCTTCAGGGATTACCCAAGTCTGATAAGATGGACTTCATTGTTCAGAAAGTTACGGAACTGGGAGTGAAAAGAATAATTCCCGTCATCACCCAGAGGACGGTTGTTAAGTTGAATGAAGAAAAGGCAAGGGCGCGAAGGAATCGTTGGCAGAGGATTGCCCTTGAGGCCGCAAAGCAATCCGGCAGAGCAATCGTTCCAGAGGTCAGAGAAGTCATCCCTTTTATCCAAGCCCTTGATAATTTAAATAGAGAAAGCCTTAACTTAATTCCCTGGGAAGAAGAGACATCTACCAGCCTCAAAGAAGTTTTAAAACGATCCAGGATCCAGGATCCAGGATCTAAAATCACGGTCTTTATCGGCCCAGAAGGCGGATTCACCCCTGAAGAAGTAAGGGCGGCAAAGAAAAAAGGAGCGATTCCAGTAAGCCTTGGCCCAAGACTTCTGCGCACTGAAACCGCGGGCCTTGTAACTTTAGCTATGGTATTATATGAATTGGGTGATATGGGATGAGAAGTGTTGCTTTTCATACTCTGGGCTGCAAGGTGAACCAGTACGATACTCAAGCCATGCGAGAGGCCCTGACGGAGGATTACAGAATAGTATCCAGCGAAGAGGGAGCAGATATTTACATCATCAATACCTGTACGGTAACCAATAGAGCCGATCAGAAATCCCGCCAGCAGATAAGAAACATTATCAGAAAGAATCCAGAGGCCCTTGTTGCCGTTATCGGCTGCTATGCCCAGAGATTTCCACAAAAGATTGCCGAGATTCAAGGAGTGGACTTAATCTTAGGAAATGGAGAGAAGATTGGAATAACCTCCTTTCTTAATGGAGGAGAAAAGAACTCAAGGTCAGAGATCTTTGTAAAAAATATTGACTCTTACTCAAGATATGATACACTTTCAGTAAGTAAACACCATTCGCACACCAGGGCCTTCGTCAAGATACAGGATGGCTGTCAAAACTATTGTTCCTACTGCATCATCCCTTATGTTCGGGGGAAAGAGAGGTCACGACCCTTAGAGAATATCTTGGAGGAGATAGGGGGACTGGTAAGAAACGGTTTTAAGGAGATCGTCTTCACCGGCATCCGTTTGGGTTCCTGGGGTCAGGACCTAAATGGCAGAACCCTGAACCATACGGTACAGGGCGAAGTCGCTCTTGCCATACTCCTAGAAAGGGTCTCTGGAATAGAAGGCCTGAAGCGCATTAGATTGAGTTCTATAGAACCCAGGGATTTGAATGAGGAATTGATAGATAGAATTGCCCAGCTTCCCAAGGTCTGCCCTCATCTCCATATCCCCTTACAAAGTGGAGACAATAAGATTCTAAAAGCAATGAATCGGCCTTACGACACTTTTTATTATCGAGATTTAATAGAGAAAATCAGGGAGAAAATGAAAGGGGTGGCGATTACCACTGATATTATGGTTGGCTTTCCAGGAGAGGAGAAAGAAGAATTTGAGAATACCTATGACTTTGCCAAAAAGATGAAGTTTTCTAAGATGCACGTCTTTAAATACTCTCCTCGTCCCGGAACGTCTGCTGCCCAACTTAAAAGAAGGGTAGGAGAACAAGAGATCAAAAAAAGGAGTGAAAGATTATTAGGGCTCTCCTTAAAGATGCAGGAAGAATTCAGTAGGCTATTTTTAGGTAAAACCTTAGAGATTCTCGTTGAAAAGAGAAGAAGGAATAACTATTTGGCTGGCCTCACAGACAATTATATAAAAGTAGCTTTTAATGGCCCGGAGAACTTGGTAAATAAAATAGTAAGAGTAAAGATTGGCGAGATAAAGAAAGGATATGTCATAGGAAGGTTAGCTTAATCGGCCAAAGTTTGAAGTCGTTGGTAGTTGGGTTAGGGTAAGGTAGTGGGTTTGGTAGTTCGGTAAGGGTTAGGTCTTCAAAGACTAACTACATAACCCAACAACTAAACTAACAACTTAACCCTAACCTTAACCCCAACCAAATGAGGAGGCTATGATGGAAGAGTGCCTTTTCTGTAAGATCATAAAGAAGGAGATCTCGAGTGAGATAGTCTATGAGGATGATAGAGTGATTGCTATAAAGGATATCAACCCTCAATCACCGGTCCATCTTTTAATCATTCCCAAGAAGCATATCTCGACTCTCTTAGATTTAATTGAAGAGGATAAGGAACTAATCGGCCACATCTATTTAGTGGCCAATAAATTAGCCAAGGAGAAGTCCACTGCCCAGTGTGGCTTTCGTGTAGTAGCCAACTGTGGTCCGGATTCTGGCCAGGAGGTCTTCCATATCCACTTCCATCTCTTGGGAGGAAGGAAACTCGGCTGGCCTCCAGGTTAATAGAGTGCGAAGCAATACGAATTCAGAAAGTTCGGAGTTGGGAGTTCGCCTCTCGTCCCGAGGGGTCTCGAGATCCCTGAGGGAGAGTTGGGAGTCTCCCCGCCGAAGGCGAGGCTCGCCAAGGGCGGCGAACACCGAACTCAAGGCCGACCTGTCGGCAGATGATATTCTGATATTCCCAAAGATTTCCAATTATCTGTGATCTGTGTAAATCTGTAATTAATCTGTGTAAATCTGTGTTTAAAAGGAGGTGTTTATTGAATGGCGAAGATAGAGCTAAGAGAGCATGAATCCATTGAAGAGGCCCTGAGGAGATTTAAAAGGGCACTCCAGAGATCAGGCATTCTCTCTGAGGCAAAGAAGAGAAGGCATTATGAGAAGCCCTCTGAGAAGAAAAGGAGGAAGAGGATTGAGGCCGAGAAGCGCAGGAGAAAAAGGCTTGCTCGAGCACGGAGAGGAAGAACAGAAGGAGGAAGAGGGACGGGAAGAGGAGCAGGAAGAGGGACGGGAAGAGAAGCAGGAAGAGGAGGAGGAGGAGGAAGAGAGAGAAGATGAATCCCGCCCCTCCTTTCTTAAGCCAACACAATAAGAACCTGACTTCGTCAGAACCTTGTTTTGCTTATTGAAGTTCTGATACCTCAAAATAATGCTATAAAAAGTTCAAACATCTTTCTTACACAGGGAGGAGCGGGGTGAATCTAAAGGAGAAATTGAGTGAGGATATGAGGAAGGCCTTAAGGAAAAAGGATGCCTTGAGGCTCTCCACCATCCGCCTCCTCTTGGCAGCGATTCAAAACCTGGAGATTGCTAAAGGGAAGGATAAGGAACTGAAGGAATCTGATCTCCTAGGGGTCTTAAGCTCTGAAGCTAAGAAGAGAAAAGAGGCTATCGAAGGATATAAGAGGGGCCAGAGAGAAGAACTGGTGGAGAAAGAGACGAGAGAACTTAAGATTATCAAGGAATATTTGCCCGAAGAACTTTCTCCAGAGGAACTGGGGAGAATAATAGAAGAGACCATTGAAGAAGTGTGCGCCAAGGATCCAAAGGATATGGGAAAGGTAATGGGCGCTGTCATGGTAAAGGTTAAGGGGAGGGCAGATGGCAAGGTAGTCAGTCATCTAGTCAAAGAAAAACTTACAAAACACGAATCTACGCGAGTAACAGAAACAGATGAACCTAAATAACCAACGCGAATCAACGCGAATTGTAAACTGTTCACTGATCACTGTTCACTCCCGACTGAGAGAAGCGAAGGAGGGTAAATGAACTGGCTGGATGGGATAATTATTATTGCTTTGGCCTATGGCTTGATCAGAGGACTATTCAAGGGCTTCTTCAAAGAAGTCTTTCAGTTACTGGGGATTGTTTTGGCGGCTATCATTGCCTTCCATTACTTCAAGGCCTTGGGAAGCTACCTGGTAAGCCTC
>JAHIPW010000189.1 GCA_018903055.1 bacterium | reverse complement strand
TGGCTTTATACCATGACCAATGCCTCCACCGGTCATGCGCTTAATGATCGCAACAAAGGGTGGAGAAAAGCGATTCGATTTGCTTTAACGGAAAATCCAGTTTCCGACCAGGCACTGCTGAAACGTAGAGAAGAATTTCAGAAGTCACTTTTCAGCGGAATATTCAGATAAGGAATATTTATGAACGATCGGGTTTTTATTGAAGATCAGTTTCCGGTATCAAGAATTTCAAAGGAGAGTTATAAGGAAAGGAAAGCTGTTCAAAGTCAAACATTAACCGGACTTGGAAAATGGTGGGGACGGAAGCCATTGATTTTGATAAGGGCATCTATTATCGGAATGCTCATGCCTGTGTCTGATGACCCCCAAAAAGATCGGGATATTTTTTTAAAGATTCTAACCATGGATAACGACGGCCTGTGGCTGCGCCGGTCAAAATCCATTCCTGCCAAAGTTATTCAGGCCAACCTTTCAAAAGAAGAATGGAATAAACTCATAACTGATAAAGAAGGCAATTTAAAACATACCTGGTCAACAGGGCTTAGTGCAGAAGAAAAAGAACAGGTTCTTCGCAAAGTGTTTGATCAGCTTTCATATGATGAAAAGCTTACATACTGCGACCGGCCGGAACAGATCGACGGCCCAGATGAAAAAGCGTGGCAAAAGATAAACGCACACCTTGGGACAGATGCAAAAAACATTCAGGAACTGGTAATAGAACTTGGGAAAAGAAGATTCGGCCATACACCAAAAGTCGGCGACTGTTTTTGCGGGGGAGGTTCCATTCCATTTGAGGCAGCACGGCTCGGATGCGAGGCGTTCGGCTCCGATCTTAATCCGGTTGCGGCCATGCTCACATGGGCTTCCATCCATCTAATCGGAGGGGGAGAAAAAATACAGAAACAGGTTCAGGAGGCTCAAAAAAAAGCATACGAAGCTGCTGATAAACAGATCACAAAATGGAAAATTGAACACAATGACAAAGGCTGGCGAGCGGACGCATTTTTATATTGCACTGAAGTCGTTTGTCCATCATGTGGTAAAAAAACCCCATTGCTTCCAAGCTTATTGATCGGTCCTACTAGTAGAGTAGTTGCTGAACTACATTTTAATAAAGAAAAAAATATTTATGATATTGTTATTATAAATAATGCTGTCCAAGAACAAATTGTTAAGGCAAAAAAGCATGGGACTCTTTTTGATGGAAGGATGATATGTCCGAACCCCGATTGTGGTTTCGATCATTCTATTTCTTCTATTCGACAAGATCGTTGGGATGAAAAAGGGAATTTATTAAGTAAAGTCCGAATGTGGGAACGCGAAGATCTGGTTCCAATGCCAAATGATATATTTCAGGAGCGACTTTACTGTGTGCGATGGGTGGAGACATACTTTGAAGAAAACAGACAAGGAGAATTAGTTGAAAAAACAAGACGTCATTACTTGTCTGTTACGGAAGGTGATTTAGAACGTGAAAATCAAGTATTGGAACTGCTGCAAGAGAGATATAAAGAGTGGCGAGAAAAGGGGTATATACCGAGTCGGAAGATTGAACGAGGCGGGGTTAAAACAGAAGAGCCTATAAGAACAAGAGGTTGGACCCATTGGCATCATCTATTTACCCCTAGACAATTATTAGTCCATGGTCTTATTTGTAAAAGCTTTAAACCAGTAAAACATAATGTAGGGATTTTATTAGGCATAGCAAAAATCGCAGACTGGGATAGTAAATTATGCCGATGGGGAGTTGGTGCAGCAAGAGAATCAATTGCGCAATGTTTTTACAACCAAGCGTTTAATCCCTTGTATAATTTTGCGGGAAAGGGATTGCATTTAATGCAAGGAACCTATTTTCTTTCCTTCCCAAAAATAAAGAAACTTTCAGCCTCAAATATATTAGCGGCTGATGCAAGACAAATATTTGAAAAATGTGATTATTGGATTACAGACCCACCTTACGCTGACGCAATCAATTACCATGAGCTGACCGAATTTTTCCTTGCCTGGTATGAAAAACATATCCCCAAGGTCTTTCCCGACTGGTACACGGACACCAGAAAAGCTTTGGCTGTCCAGGGTTCAGGCGAAGATTTCAAGCGCGCCA
>JAHIPW010000013.1 GCA_018903055.1 bacterium | reverse complement strand
CAGGTATATCTAGTTATACAAGCGGGAACATTATTAGTGTTCGTCTTATTGATATTGAAACTGGCATCGTTGTTTGGAGTGGAACCTCTTCTAGATTGAAAGGTCTAGTGAAACGTCTTGTTAAGGAAATGAAAGCCGCGCAGAGATATAAAGAAAAAGTGAAGTAGTAAGCAGAAACAGATGACCGAAACGAGTAAGGCAACTCTGTCTGTCGATAGGCAGGTGCAACCATTTAACAATAACTATCCCATTGATATACGGTTATCTGTGATAATCCGTAACCAATCCGTGTTTCCGATATTTAATTTTGCGTCTTTAAGTTAAGTTTAGCGTTTTTGCGGTTGCAGAGGTGAACGATGCCCATAAAAGAGAAGAGGATTAGTGAGATTAGGAAGCAAGAAATACTCGATAGAATAAAGGCAATAGGTAAACGCCTGAAGGATGAGTATCATGCAGAAAGAGTAATATTGTTTGGCTCCTATGCCAAAGGAGAGGCTACTAAAGATAGCGATGTAAATATCTTGGTCATTACTCCCACAAAGGAGAGATTCTTTGATAGGATGGCAACGGTACTTGCTCAGGTACGTGATCTTTATGATGGACTTGCTCTCTCACCCATTGTTTTAAGACCAGAGGAAGTGGCAAAGAGATTAAAGATAGGGGATCAATTCGTGCAGGAGATATTAGAAGAAGGGGTTGAATTATGAAAAGAATAGAGAATTCCTTGTATCCTGAAGATTGGAAAAAGGTGGCAAAAGATAATGCCATTAGGTATAATTCCTCTTTAGAATCTTTCCGCGGATTGTGCGAACGTGTCTCAGGCTATTACTTTGCTGAGCGCTATCCCCGACTTGTGGCTTCAAAACTAACCTGCAGAGATGTCGAAAAAGATATGGAAGAGGCAAAAAGATTTATCAAGGCGCTCACAATGAGGTGAACCCCGTTGGATATCATAGAGATAGGTATTGTCACTATGTAATTTACTTAAAGCAGAAGATAAAGGCGCTGTACAAATTCAATAAGTAATTTACGGAAACGCTTTCAAAAATATAGCTCCAGAAAAGTAGTCTTCTATAGAAAATAAAGCAAATATTTAATCGTATCGGAATTTGAATAAACCAAATTCCGACCGCCCCTTACCCTTCGGGTTAAGGAGCGGGACTGCGATAGGCACTAGACCGATACGAACCCAGCCTCTTTGATAAAAGGGGCTGTCCGAAGGAAGATAGAGCACGAGTGAAACGAGTGCCTATCTGGAATCGAGGATAGGCAAACGTTATTTGAAGGTATCGGAACTTGAATAAGTAAAAGACGGCGGAGAGCGAAGCGAGTGTCTATCTGGGAAATAAATTAAGGCGTTTCCTATCTCCAACGGGGTGAAAGATGTCCACAAAAGAAAAGAGAATCAGTGAGGTTATTGGAATATTACTCCTTGCTTTAGCTATCTTCGTCTTTATTAGTTTAATTACCTATCATTGTGGAGATGTACTCCAGGAGAAAGTTCCTCCCAATAAACCATTGGGTAACTGGGGTGGAATAGTAGGAGCCTACCTCGCCTACTGGTTATTCTTTGCCCTAGGTCGCATGGCCTCTTTTGTAATCCCGATAGCCATTATTTTCTGGGGCGGGATAAAATGCCGGGCGATCAGGACAGAGAAATGGCCTCTAAAAATTGTAGGAATTGTCCTTTTGCTACTTTCTTTATGTGTTATTTTAAGCCTATCCTTTAAGGAATACGTGGCCAATTTTCCTGCTGGTGGGTATATAGGGGATTCCTTACTTAAACCGCTTTCTGTTTTTGGCAGAATTGGTGCCTATCTCATTGCAGTAACGGCGTTAATCGTCTCTCTACCTTTAGCAGCAGAGGTCTCTTATCCCAAGTTCTTCTCTCTATTGGGAAGAGGGATTCTCTCCTTCTTTCGGGGACTAAAGGGATTATTTTCCCGCAAGCCGAGGCCTTCTAATCTAGTTACTATTAAGAGACCGGAGGCTAAAGAGGAGAAGGTTGCCCCTGTTTCCATGAGAGTGAAAAAGATAGCCAAGAAGACCCCGGAGGAAGAAGAAGAGGCCTATACCCTGCCCGATCTTTCCCTCTTGGCTAAGCCAAAGACAGAGGAAGAGAAAGAGGACCTTAAAGCAAAGAGCACTCTCTTAGAGGAGACTCTCTCTGAGTTCGGGATATCGGCTAAGGTTGTTGGTGCTCTCCAGGGGCCGGTTATTACCCGGTTTGAAGTTCAGCCGGCAAGGGGGGTGACCGTCTCTTCCATCACCTCCCGCTCCAATGATATTGCTCTGAAATTGGCTGCTCCCAGCATCCGTATCGAGGCCCCCATTCCGGGGAAGGCGGCCTTAGGGATTGAGGTTCCCAATAAGAGACCTTCCTTTGTCTATCTCTCAGAGATCCTGAGTACCAGGGAGTTTTATGAGTCGCCATCAAAACTTACTCTATCATTAGGAAAGGATATAGCCGGTAGACCGATAATCGCTGATCTGGCCACCATGCCCCATTTATTAATTGCCGGGACCACGGGAAGTGGGAAATCGGTCTGTATAAACTGCATCATAAATAGCGTCCTATTTCAGGCAACACCGGATGAGGTGAAGTTCCTCTTAATCGATCCCAAGAGGGTGGAACTGAAGACATATAATGACATCCCTCATCTCATTACTCCCGTGATTACTGACCCCAAGAAGGCAACCCTGGCTCTGAAGTGGGCGGTGAGGGAGGTGGAGGAGCGGTTCAAGTTATTCTCTGAGGTTGGGGCCCGGGATATCGAAAGTTATAATGCCCTTACCAAGGTGGAGAAGATACCCTACATCATTGTCATTATCGATGAGTTAGCCGATCTAATGCTCGTGGCTCCTGTGGATTGCGAGCATACCATCACCCGGCTGGCCCAGATGGCTCGTGCCGTAGGACTTCACATTGTCTTAGCTACCCAGAGACCATCTGTTGATGTCATTACCGGTCTCATTAAAGCCAACTTTCCAGTGAGGATCGCCTTCCAGGTGGCAGCAAGGGTTGATTCTCGAATTGTCTTAGATATGAGCGGGGCAGAGAAGTTACTGGGAAGGGGGGATATGCTCTTCTCCGATCCCTCAAAGACAAAGCCCATACGTATTCAGGGTTCGCTCATCGCTGATTCTGAGATTGAAAAAATAGCCCAGTTTGTCCGCTCCCAAAGAGAACCAGTCTATGTAGAGAATATCTTTGAGAGAAAGACCCCCTCTCCGGCCAGCACTCCAGAAGAGGATGAATTATATCAGGATGCGGTAAGGGTAATCATTCAGACAAGGAGGGCCTCGGTTTCCATGTTACAGAGGAGATTAAAGGTAGGCTATGCCCGGGCAGCAAGACTGATTGATATGATGGAAGAAGAGGGAGTAGTTGGCCCCTATAGAGGAAGCAAGGTAAGAGAAGTGCTGGTTGATGAAAGCTACTTAGAGAAAAGAGAATAGGAGGAATTAGAAGGGACGAGAAGGGATGAGCAGGGGGAATAACAGTTACTACATCCGGCAAAAGCCGGGCTGTTACTATCGGTTACTACGCTTCGCTGTTACTAACAGTTGCTTTTGTAAATCACTGGTAACTACTAGTAACCGTTTAGTAACCATTAGTAACTGTTAGTAACCTCTGAAAGTTTTAATTTTTAGGAGTAGAAACGTGGAGTCCATTGGTCTTACTCTGCAGCAGGCAAGGCGGAAGAGAAAACTGAAGTTAGAGACGATAAGCAAGAAGACAAAGATAAGTATAAGATATTTAAAGGCCCTGGAGGCCGAGGACTGGGATGCCTTCCCGGCGCCTACCTATGCTCAGGCCTTCTTGCGCAGTTATGCCAACTTCTTAAATCTGGATAGCGATGAATTAGTTCAAGAGTATAAGAAATATATGGAGGCGACTGCCGAGGTTCCGGCAACAAAGAGGTTAATTCCGAAGGGGATGAGAACTAAGAAAATAGCCATCCTTCCCGTGGTAATAAGTATCATGGTTCTCATCATCTGGGGAGGATGGTTTCTTTTCTTTCGTTCTCCTTCTCCACCAATAGTTAAGGTTACTGAAGAGAAGAAAACCCCCCTAATTCTTTCAGCAACTGCCATTGAAGAGGTCTGGGTGAATATTACTATTGATGAGAAAGAAGAGGTTCAGGAGTTGTTACGGGCCGGGGACTCCAGGACATGGGAAGCGGAAGAAAGCCTTGAGATAAAAGTGGGGAATGCGGGAGGAATAGATTTGGAGTTGAACGGAGAGCCACTGGAGCCCCTGGGCGAGAGGGGCCAGGTAGCAACCAGGACGTTTGTGAGAAAAGAAACGGGAAAGTGAGAAAGTGGGAAAGTGAGAATGACCGTTATTGAAGCAATTAAAGAAGGGTTCAAAACCACCTATCGCAACTGGCCCCTGATATTGATTCAGTTTGCGGTTCAGATAATCCTGGTACTTTTATTTATTGTTCCCATTCTTTTTATTCTCTTCTCTTTGGGATTCTATGCTGGGTTGCTCAGGGGAGAGTTTGCTCCTGAAGTCTTTCTTTCGGGCATCAGCGAACATCCCCTGTTAATGGTAATCTGTGGCCTCTTCTTCCTTCTCATCTGGATAGGGGCCATACTACTGGGCATCTTCTTGAGGGGAGGAATAAAAGGAATATTTAAAGATACTTTGATAGAAAAAGAGAGGTTTGCTCTAAGAAAATTCTTTCGTTATGGAGGTTACTTCTTCAAACGGCTATTTCTCCTCTGGCTTCTCTTCTTTCTGACTTTCTACATTCTTTTTCTAATCTTTGGTGGAATATTCGGCCTCCCTATCTATCTTTTGGTTCAGAAATGTCATGAGACAGGGATGATCTTCGGGGTTCTTCTGGGAATCTTAGGCTTTTTCTTATTCCTCCTCGCCCTCCTTGCCTTCGGCCTTATCTTTTCCTACTCAGGAATAATAATCGTTGTCGAGGATTCTATTCTAAAAAGAGCAGTTAAAAAAGCCTTTTCTTTTATCAGGAGAAATCTTGGCCCGGTTCTGGGCCTCTTCTTTTTATTTATCCTCATCAGTATCGGCGTTATGGGTGTCTTTATCTCCCTTAATCTCCTTTTGAAGATACCCACTTCTATCCCAGGTTTGGGAACAGGAATGGTTATCCTTCTTTTACCTATTCGCCTTCTTTTTAATGTGATACAGAGTGGGGCTCAGATATATCTTGCTCTCTTTAGTATTGCCTCTACTATGGTTCTCTATCTTAATTTAAGTAAAAAGTAAGAAGTAACAAGTAAAAATTGAAAATTGTTTTTCTAAAAAATTTTGCATTTTGCATTTTCATTTTTAAATTGAGGTTTGTTATGAACCTGGCCAATAGGCTCACCATCATTCGAATCGTCATTGCTCCTATCTTTATCGTCCTGCTCTTAACGGATGGGGCCGGAACAAAGTATTCTGCCCTTCTACTCTTCATTATTGCCTCTTTAACCGATTTCTATGATGGAAGGATTGCTCGGGTGAGGGGGGTGGTAACCAGTTTTGGTAAATTTATGGATCCCTTAGCGGATAAGATAATCGTCTTAGGGGCCCTCATCTGCTTCGTTGCCCTAGGGGAGGTCTGGGCCTGGATGGTAATCATTATCCTGGCCAGAGAGGTTATGATTACCCATTTAAGATTCATAGGTGCCTCTAAGGGGATAATTATTCCAGCTGGAAGGTGGGGGAAGCATAAGACCGCTACCCAGATGATCGCAGTAAGTGTCACCCTGGTAGTCATCGCCATAAATTCAACCTTCGCCTCCTTATCATCTATCAATGCCCCCTCTTTCCTTTCTCTGATATTAAAATATACTCCAAATGTCTTAGTGGGCTTGGCAGTTATTATGACCATTATCTCTGGTGTCCTCTATGTTGGAAAGCACAGAGAGGTCCTGATTAAACGCGAATAAACGCGAAGACACGAATCTACACGAACTGTCAGGCAGGAACGTAATAAACAAACACGAATCAACACGAATAAAAGAGAACGCGAATATTGCAACCGCCAAAGCGCAAAATCTAACTGAAAGACGCAAAGAAAGAAAGCGAATTATCGCGAATAAATAAGAAAAAAATAAGGAGGAAGTAAACAAAGAAAATGAAGTGGCTGATTAAATTTCTGGCAACTGGATTCTACACTGGTTATACCCCCATTGCTCCCGGAACTGCAGGGAGTCTCATCGGGGTCATTATCTATCTCGGGATGTATCGTCTTCCCTGGCCCTGGTATCTTTTGATTCTTGTTGCCCTTTCTTTTTTTGGAGCATGGATTTCAAATAAGGCGACCATCTACTTCTTCAAAGAGAAGGATAGTAAGAGAATCGTCATCGATGAGGTCATCGGCTTCTTAATTGCCATGTTCTTAATTCCTTTCGAATTTAAATTTATCCTGGCGGCCTTTATTATCTTTCGGGTAATCGATATCCTAAAACCTTTCCCCATAAGAAGATTGGAAAAACTGCCTGGTGGTTGGGGAGTGATGTGTGATGACCTCTTAGCCGGCGTCTACGCTAATCTGATTATGCAGGCAATCAGACAATTCGTCTAATTGGTTTGCCAGTTTGCCAGTTTGCCAGTTTGCCAGTTTTTTCTGTTTTAACTGGCTAACCGGGTAACCGGCTGACAGGTTAACTAATATCTCCTTTAGGTGATAAAAATGAATGCTGAAATAATCTCTATTGGAAGCGAGCATCTTCTGGGTGAGATAGTAAATACCGATGCTCCTTATCTCTCTCAGAGATTAGCTGCTTTAGGAATTGAGGTTGAAAGACAGATTACCATCGGGGATGACGAGAAAAGTATTGCTTCCTCTTTAGAAGAGGCTTTGAGACGGGCCAGGATGGTAATCACCATCGGAGGCCTGGGACCTACCCCGGATGATTTGACGAAGAAGGTAATCGCTAAAGTGGCCGAGGAACAACTGGTTCTGAATGAGGAAATCCTCTCTGAAATTGAGGGGAAGTTTAAAGAGGAAAAGAAATCCATGCCTTCAGATAATATAAAGCAGGCCTTTCTGCCTCGGGATTCCCACGCTTTAAAGAATAGGGTAGGTATTGCCCCGGGTTTTATCTTAGAGACCAGGAATAGAATAATTATTGCCCTTCCTGGTCCATATAATGAGCTGGTTCCCATGTTTGAGGAGGAAGCCATTCCCTATCTCAAGGGGAGACTCAAGATAAGGGAGGTCATTAAATCCTTTATTTTGCGTACCACCGGCCTTCCAGAATCGAAAGTAGCAGAGAATCTGAAAGATATCATGAAGAAGAGTAAGAACCCTCGACTTTCTCTTTTAGCCCATGAGAATATTGTCGATATTATATTAGTAGCAAAGGCCGGGAATGAGAAGACAGCAGATAGGTTAATCGAAGGACTGGAGAAAAAGATCGGGAGATGTTTGGGAAACTATAACTTTGGAACAGGAAAGCAGACTTTGGAGGAGGTCGTAGGATATCTTCTCTATATGCGAAAGAAAAGCATCGCAGTTGCCGAATCCTGTACCGGGGGGCTTATCTCTCATAGATTAACCAATGTCCCGGGCTCTTCCAACTATTTCCTGGGAAGCGTGGTAGCCTATAGTGATAAGATAAAGCGGGAGAGACTGGGGGTAAAGAAGACCACTCTGGAGAAGTATGGGGCAGTGAGCGAGAAGACCGTTGGAGAGATGGCGAAAGGAATAAAAAAAGTTACCAAATCAAACTTTGGATTAGGAGTTACCGGCATTGCTGGCCCCACGGGCGCCACAGAAGAAAAGCCCATTGGTTTAGTCTATATTGCTTTGGCCGATAAAGATAAGGTAGAGACGCAAGAGTTCAAATTCCGTGGAGAAAGAGAGATAATCAAGGCCAAGGTAGCCAATGCTGCTCTGGATATGGTGAGAAGACACCTGCTCAAGTAAAATGTAAAAGGGTGGCAAGGGGAATAAGGGTAGCAAGGGTGACAAGAGTTTTAGACCCCCTGTTACCCCTGAATGCTGTTTGATATCCGCAAAGGAAAAGAGAAGTGGAGAAGGTCAGGACATTTATTGCGATAAAATTAAGTCCAGAGATAATATCTAAAATTAGTGGAGTGCAGGAAGAACTGAAGAGAACTGATGCTAAAGTTAAATGGGTGAAGCCAAAGAATATCCATCTTACTTTGAAGTTCTTAGGGCATATTACCTCAGAAGAGTTAGAGAAGGTTAAGATTGCTATAAGAGAGACTCTAAAACCCTTTAGGTCCTTTGGGATAAGCATCTCTGGCCTGGGCGCCTTTCCCAAAATAGAGTATCCCAGGATAATCTGGTTAGGAGTAGACGAAGGAAAAGAAGAGTTAAAGAGAATGGCTTCTAATCTGGAAGAGAGGTTGGCAGAAATTGGTTTTGCTAAAGAGAAGAGACCTTTCAGCCCCCACCTCACATTGGGAAGGGTGAAATCCCAAAAAGAGAAAGGAGGGCTAACAGAGGCTCTTACTAATACCGAGGCCTCTCATTCAGGAAATATGCGGGTTGATAAGATAGCCATTATAAAGAGTGAATTAAAACCACAAGGCTCGATCTACACTTCTCTCGAAGAAATAAGTTTAAAGGGGTAAATCATGAATCAAAAGAGACTTCTTGTTATTTTACTTGTTTTAGTTTTTAGTTTATCTTCCTCCCTTCTTCATGCCGATGTTGAGGACGGTATAGCCTATATGAAAGAAGGCAAATATAAAGAAGCCATCGAGGAGTTCAAAGATGCCGCAGAGGAGATTGAGGACGAATATGACATTCCTGAGGATGAAGAGGCAAGGGAATCACTGGTTACGGTTTATCACTGGTTAGCCACTGCTTATACTAAAAATAACATGCCCCAGAAGGCAAAAGAGACTTACCAGAAGATACTCGAGATCAGCTCCTTAGATGTTAAGGCCAGAGAGGAATTAGATAGAAATAAATTAGGTAAAAAGAAGCGAGAAAAGGAAATAGAAAGTAAATTTTTAGAGAAGGAGAGTACTCACTTTACCCTTAAATTTGAAGGAACCGAGGAAAGAGAGTATGAAGCCCCGGAAATCCTGGCAATTCTGGAGGAGGCCTATAAGAAGGTGGGTGCCGATTTAGGTTATTATCCTCAAGAAAAGACGGTATGTATCATTTACCCCTCTAAAGAAAAATTTCGCTATGTTACTGATACTCACTACTGGACTGGAGGGTTATACGATGGCAAGATTCGTGTGCCATTATCCATAGAGCTGGATGAGGCAGAACACTTTAAGCGCACCCTGGTCCATGAATATACCCATCATGTAATCCATGGTAAAACAAAGGATAACTGTCCTTCCTGGCTCAATGAGGGATTGGCCCAGTATGAGGATAGAGACTATGAGGAGGTTCGGGAAAAGGAAGAAAAAAGGATGGAGGTATTGACTCAGAGCCTAGAAGAGAATACCCTCGTTCCCCTAAAACGTATAACACCCTTATTCCAAACAGGGGATACAGAGCTGGTAAACCTGGCTTACTATCAGTCCTACTCTGTGGTCAAGTACCTCATAAAACGCTATGGCCTGAAAGGAGTAAATAGGCTCTTAGAAAAACTGGGAGAGGGGACCTCTATTGATAAAGCGTTGGAAGAGGTCTTTCGCATAGATTATCAAGCGCTGGATAAAGAGTGGCATAAGTTTTTGGCTCAGGGGGAGCCGTTTGTCGCCCGCCAGGCGGCTAGCCCAGTCAGAAGAGAAGCGACAGATAAAGGCGAAGCAATGACCCTCTATTCCTTGGCCCAGAACTATGAAATGAACAAGATGTACGACCTTGCCATTAGAGAATATCAGAAGATTGTTAAGAACCATCCCAATAGCATCTGGGCCCAAAAGGCAGGAGAGCGCATTAGAACGATAAGTACTAAGAAAAGATAAAAGGAGGAAGAAGATGGAAAAAAGAGAAGAAAAGGTAGAGAAGGCAAAGGAGAGAGCGCTGGATTTAGCCTTGGAGCAGATTGAGAAGAAATACGGAAGAGGGGCTATAATGCGTTTTGCCAAGGAGAAACCGTTGGAGAAGATTGAGGCCATTCCTACTGGTGCCTTACCCCTTGATTTAGCCTTAGGGATCGGTGGTGTTCCCCGGGGAAGAGTAATAGAACTCTTCGGTACAGAGGGGGGAGGGAAGACCACTCTCTCTTTGCATATCATTGCTGAGGCCCAGAAGATGGGGGGGGAGGCGGCATTCATCGATGTGGAACATGCCATGGACCCGGCCTATGCCAAAACTTTGGACGTAGATTTAGACCATCTTTTAATTTCTCAGCCAGACTCTGGGGAGCAGGCCTTAGAGATTACTGAGGCCCTGGTTCGTAGCGGTGCCATTGACGTTATTGTCATCGACTCTGTTGCGGCTCTGGTTCCCAGGGCGGAGATTGAGGGCGAGATGGGTGATGCCCAGGTAGGGCTCCAGGCCCGGCTCATGTCCCAGGCATTAAGGAAACTAACTTCAGTAATCTCAAAATCCAAGACCTGTGTGATATTTATTAATCAGATAAGGATGAAGATCGGGGTGATGTACGGTTCTCCCGAGACCACCCCGGGCGGGCGAGCGCTTAAGTTTTATTCCTCAGTACGTATGGATATTAGAAGGATCGGTCCCATAAAGGAAGGCCCAAATATTATCGGTAATCGCACGGTAGTCAAAATCGCTAAGAACAAGGTCGCCCCTCCCTTCAAGAGGGCGGAATTCGACATCATCTATGGAAAGGGGATATCAAAGGAGGGATGTCTCTTAGACCTGGGAATAGAGAAGGGGATTATTCAAAAATCAGGGGCCTGGTTTTCCTACGACAAGAATAAGATTGGCCAGGGAAGAGAGGGGGTGAGAACATTCCTGAAGGAAAATTCCAAGGTAGCCGGGGAGATCGAAAAGGAGATTAGGAAGATAGTCTAAAAAGAAACAAGCAAATCAGAAAATCAGGATATCAGTAGGAAGAGTATCAGGGGATCAGAATGTCAGAAGGATTAAGATGAAATTTTTAGTCACTGGTGGGGCGGGATTCATCGGCTCCCATATCGTGGAAGAATTGGTCAGGAAAAAAGAGAAGATAAGGGTTTTGGACAACTTCTCTACAGGCAAGAGAGAAAATATTGCTCCTTTTTTGAAAGAGATTGAATTAATTGAGGGTGACATAAGAGATTCAGGGACTGTTAAAGAGGCGGTAAAAGGTGTAGACTATATCTTACATCAGGCTGCCCTTCCTTCCGTTCCCAGGTCTATTAAGGACCCCGTAACTACCAATGAAGTAAATGTTTTGGGTACTTTGAATATCTTGATGGCAGCGAAGGAAGCAGGGCTGAAGAAGGTAGTCTATGCCTCTTCCTCCTCAGTATATGGAGATACTCCCAATCTACCGAAGGGGGAGAATATGCAACCCTCTCCTCTTTCTCCCTATGCCCTAAGTAAATTAGCAGGTGAAGAGTATTCAAAACTTTTTTTCTCTTTATACGGACTGGAAACCATAACTCTTCGTTACTTCAATGTCTTTGGTCCCCGACAGGACCCTACTTCGCAGTATGCTGCAGTTATCCCCAAGTTTATTTCTCTTATACTGAAAGGAGAGAGGCCCACCGTTTATGGAGATGGGGAGCAGTCCCGGGACTTCACCTATGTCTTGAATGTGGTAGACGCAAATCTATTGGCCACTACTTCTCAAACCAAGAGAGGGATCTTCAACATCGCCTGCGGGAAGAGAATCACAGTAAATAAACTGGTAAAAGGTTTAAATAAAATTATGAATACAGATATTGAGCCCCTCTATACTAATCCCAGGCCAGGGGATGTAAAACATTCTCAGGCAGATATCTCTAAAGCAAAAGAAGCACTTGGCTATAAGATAGGGGTTGATTTTGAAGAAGGCTTGAGAAAAACAGTAGAGTGGTTCCGCAGCCAGAAATAGTATGGGTAACAAGGGAAACAAGGGTAGCAAGGGTGACAAGGGTTTAACCCCTGTTACCCCTGTGCCCCCTATATCCCCTGGGCTTTCTAATTATTTGGAGTAAGTATGCTTACTATTTTGAGGTATCGGAACTTCAATAAGCAAAAAACGGGGCAAGCGAAGCGCGCCGTTATCTGTCGTCAGACAGAAACGGGGCAAGCGAAGCGCGCCGTTATTTTACATACGGAATCTGCCAAGAGATGGGGAGGGCAGGAGAGGAGAACCTTTGCCGAGGCCGTAGAGTTTAAGAAAAGAGGCTATCGGGTAATCCTTGCCGTTCAACCGGAAAGCGCTTTGGGAAAGCAAGCCAAGGAAGTGGGGATTGAGGTAAGAGAGATAGGGATGGAAAATAGGGAGATTTTAAGGGCTTTCTTCCGGCTCTTTTCTCTAATGAGGAGAGAAAGAGTAGATATCGTCAATACCCATTCCCCAAAGGATTCTTGGATTGCTTCCTTTGCTGCCCGTTTAGCTTGCCGACCAATCATCCTTAGAACTCGTCATATTTCTGTTCCTATATCAAACCACCTTCTTAATATTGTTTATAAACTGCCTCATAAAATCATTACCTGTGGAGAAGCAATAAGAGAGAGGATGATCGAGGTGAATCGTTTTCCTAAGGAGAAGGTTATCTCTATTCCCACCGGAGTGGATGTGGAGAGATTTAATCCAGAGAGAGTTAAAGAAAATATTCGGGAAGAACTGGGCATAGACCAGGATGCTCCCCTTGTAGGAAGTATAAGCATCATCAGAACAGAGAAGGGTTATCCCTACTTTTTAGAGGCGGCCCAGGAGATACTAAAAATAAAGCCAGAGACGAGGTTTCTCATCGTGGGCCATGAACCAAAGGGAGATACCCTGGCCCAGGAGGTGAGGAGAAGGGGATTAGAGGATAAGGTAATCATGCCTGGATCGAGGGAAGACGTTCCGGAGATTTTAGCCAGTCTGGATGTCTTCGTCCTTTCTTCTCTCCGAGAAGGGGTGCCTCAGGGCGTAGCTCAGGCCCTGGCCATGGAGAGGCCAGTAGTGGCTACAGATGTAGGTGGGGTTCCAGAACTTGTTAAGGATAACGAGACCGGCCTATTAGTCCCCCCTGCTGATAGCAGGGCTTTAGCAAAAGCAATCCTTGAATTATTAAAGGATAGGAAGAAGGCGAAGAGACTGGGAAGGAATGGTCGAAGATTAGTAAAAGAAAGGTTCAGCCAGAAGGTTATGATTGCCAAAATAGAAAATATCTATCAGGAGTTATTGAAGGTTTGAAGAAATATCGTATTCTCTTTCTTATTTTGCTTTTTTCTGTTACTCTCTTCCGTTTGTTCTATATTCAGAGTCTTTCCCTCTGCCCGGATGAGGCCTACTACTGGTGCTGGTCTCAGAACCTTTCTCTATCCTACTACGACCATCCACCGATGGTGGCCTATCTCATCTTCTTCTTCACCTGGCTGGGCAAGAATAGTGAGTTCTTTGTCAGGCTCTCCTCAGTCCTGGTCTCCTTTGCCCTGACCATCTTCGCCTATCTCCTGGGAAGGGATATCTTCAAGAGCGAAAAAGTGGGCTTCTTCTCTGCGCTTCTCTTGAATGTTATTCCCGGCTTCTCCATCGGTGGAATAATCATTACTCCCGATACTCCATTGGTTTTCTTCTGGGCACTCACTTTTTATCTTCTTTATCAATTAGTCAAAAAAGATAATAAGAATCTCTGGTATCCACTTGGCATCTCTTTGGGACTAGGTCTTTTGAGTAAGTATAATATGGTCCTCTTCCTTCCCTGCACCCTAATCTTCCTTCTTCTATCTAGAGAGAACAGGAAGTGGTTCAGGTATAAGGAGCCCTACCTTGCTCTGCTCCTTGCCTTTCTCATCTTTCTTCCGGTCATCATCTGGAACTATAACCATGGCTGGGTCTCGTTCATCAAACAGTTTGGTCATGGCTTAGGGAAAAAGGGCTCTTCCCTTATCAACCTGGGAGCCTATCTTGGTTCCCAGGCAGGGATTATTTCTCCCTTTATCTTCTTCGCCATGATATGGGCTATGGTAAAGAGCTTCCGTATCGGCTTAAAAAAGCAGGACAGAAACCTTCTTTTGCTCTTCTCTTTCTCTCTTCCCATAATTATCTTTTTTGCCCTGACCAGTTTGCTCGCCAAGGTGGAAGCCAACTGGCCTGCCGTGGGATACCTGACAGCATCGATTGCCCTGGCAGGATTATTCGCAAAGAAATTTGAGAAAAGAAGAGGGCCTCTCTTAATCCCGTTAACTACAGTAGTCCTCATTTTTAGTCTTCTCTTAACAGTCTTCGTGCACTATCCCTCTCTTATGGGTCTGGCCTATGATGCGCTACCTGCCGATGTCGACCCCTTCAACCGCCTATCCGGCTGGCCCCAGCTGGGTGAGAGGGTAAATGAAGTAATGGAGGGGATGGACAAGGATAGAACATTTATCTTTACCCCCAGACATCAATTGGCGAGTGAAATTGCTTTTTATACCAGTAAGGAAAAGCATGGAATATATGCTTTGAATGGAAAGGACAGATACGACTATTGGGGCCAGGTGGATTTGAGAAGTCAGGATGCTGTCTTTGTTACCTTAAGCGGCTATAACAAGGCGGATTGGATTATGTCGCACTTTCGTTCTTTCCAGGAAGAGGGCCCTCTGAAGATTTATCGCAAAGGAAAATTGGCAAAGACCTTTACCATCTGGCGCTGCTACGACTATTACGGGGGTCTATTGGGGGAGAAAGAGGGTTACTTCTCTAAGGAGTAAAGAGATGAAAGACATGGTTAAAACAGATTGTCGCTATTTTCTTGGGGATCGTCCCTGTAAATATCACAAAAAAGAAGGGGTCGAATGCTCTAACTGCAAATATTATGATTCCATTAAGAAAACAATTCTCATTATAAAGTTAGGGGCTATGGGAGATGTCTTGAGGACTACCCCCATATTGGAAGCCTTGAAGAGAAAGTATAAGGGATGTAAGATTACCTGGATTGTAGATGAGGAGTCAAAGGAGTTACTCGAAAATAATCCCTATTTTGATGTCATCCTTTCTTATGGCGCAGAGGCGCTTACTCGTTTGAAAGTAGAGCATTTCGATCTGGTTATTAATCTCGACTCCCTACCCCGGAGTGCTTCCCTGGCTTCCTTTGCTTGGGCAAGGAAAAAAATAGGATTTGGCCTAAGTGAAATAGGGAGTGTCTTTCCCTTTAACCATGGGGCCAGGGAATGGTATCAGATGGGAGTCTTCGATGATCTAAAGAGAAAGAATAAAAAGACTTATCAGGAAATTATTTTTGAGATATTGGGACTTAGATTTAAGAAAGAAGAGATGGTAGTCAATCTAGGGGAGGAGGAGAAGGATTTCGCTAACCGGTTTGCCGAGAAATATGATCTAAAGGGAAAGAAAATTATTGGATTGGCCACAGGTGCGGGAGGAAGGTGGGAACTGAAAAAGTGGACCATAGAAGGATATCTAAAACTCATTGAGAGAATGGATAAAGAGATAGAAAACTCAAAGATACTATTATTTGGCGAAAAGGGGGAAGTGGAAAGGAACGAGGAGATTATGAAACGGTCAAAAGTTCCTTCCATTGATACCGGCCATGAGAATACTTTGAGAGAATTTTTATCGTTTCTAAACCTCTGTGATTTAGTGGTGACTGGTGATACCCTGGCGATGCATGCCGCAGTGGCTTTGAAGACGAAGGTGGTCGCTTTATTCGGCCCCACCTCTTCTTCTGAGATTGAACTCTATGGAAGAGGGAGGAAGATTATACCTGATATGGACTGCCTCTGCTGCTATAAAGAAACCTGTGACAAACATCCTAACTGCATGGAAAATATTAGCCATGGGATAGTCTTTCAAGCAGTTAAAGATCTATTAAAATGAAGACCGTGGTCGTTATCCCCACCTATAATGAGAGGGAGAATATCGGCCCCTTGCTTGATGAGATTGTGAAGATTCAAGAGAATATCGAGGTCCTGGTGGTAGATGATGACTCTCCTGATGGCACCTGGAGAATAGTAGAAGATTATTCTAAAAAGAATCCCAGAATTCATCTCTTGAGAAGAACCTCTGAGAGGGGGCGGGGCTTGGCAGGAATAGCAGGATTTAAGTATGCCTTGGAAAATAAAGCAGATTATGTGATCGAGATGGATGGTGATCTTTCCCACGATCCCCAACATATTCCAGAATTTTTGAAAAAAATTGAGAATTGTGATGTAGTTATTGGCTCCCGTTTTGCTCCCAGCGGCGGCGAGGTGGGAAGGGGATTCTTAAGACGACTAATCACCAGACTGGCTGCTATCTACGTTAGAGCCCTATTAGGATTCAGGGTTACCGACCCCACTTCAGGCTACCGTTGTTATCGGGGAAAGGTTCTGGAGGCTATAGATATGAGAAGTCTTAAGGCAAAAGACCCTTTCCTCCTTTCTGAAATGCTCTTCAGGTGCTATAAGAAGAGCTTCAGAATTAAGGAAATCCCCATTATCTTTCGGGATCGGAAGTCTGGCACTTCTAAGATTGGCTGGAAAATCCTAATAACTTATCTCTTCAAGGTCATAAAGTTGCGAGTTAGAGGAAAGTGAGTATCCCAGTCTTGATGTACCATCATGTGAACGAGTTAAAAGATAAGTTTACCATTTCACCAGATGATTTCCAGACCCAGATGGAATATCTGGCAAGAAAAAATTACCAGACCCTTTTTCTGAACGAATTGATCGATTCCTTAAAAAAAGGGAAAGATAAAAGAAGGATGGCTCTTACCTTTGACGATGGCTATCTTGATAACTGGGTCTATGCCTATCCTATATTGAAGAAGTATAATCTAAAGGCAACCATCTTTGTCATTACATCTCGTATTAAAGAAAAATCCAATTCCTATCACCCTCACTTAGGAAATGTTTGGAATGGAGAATCCAAGAAAGAAGATCTTCCCAAAATTTCTAACCACTATCAGAGCAATCTAAGATGTGTCAGAAACTCTGCAGGCTCGGATGACCATATTAGCTGGGAAGAGGCAAAGAAAATGTCGCAAAGCGGTTTAATAGATATCCAATCCCATAGCCATTTACACAGTTATTGCTATGTGAGCCATGAGATAGTCGGTTATTGCCGAGGAGATAAGTGGCGCACGGGGTGGCTTACTGATGGAGATCTGAGATTGGGCATTCCCTTATATGAGGATAAACCAGCCCTAGCTGGACGAAAATACTCTGATGATCGGGATTTAAGAGATGGGCTGGCAGAATACGTCTCCCAAAGAGGGAAAGAGAAATTTTTTGAAAAGAGAGATTGGAAGAAGGAATTGGATGGGGTAGCAAGTGATTATCGGGCAGGAAATAGATTAAAGGATAATTATGAAACTTTAGAAGAGAGGAAGAAGAGGATTAAAAATGAACTACTGCTTTCTAAGAATATAATTGAGAAAAAAGTAGATAAAAAATGCCCCTTCATTGCCTGGCCGGGCGGAGCATACGATAATGATTTAGTTAAGTGGGCTAAGGAGTGTGGCTACCTGGGAGCAGTGACCACTCAGCCGGGAACAAATACTTCTAATACCGACCCTATGTATCTTAAGAGGTTTGAGGTTAAGAGGGGGGATCTTGGTTGGTTTAAAAGGAGGCTCTTTATCTATTCCCATAATTTTACTGCCTCCATCTATCCCAAATTGAAGAAACTCTTCTAATACAAGGAAAAAAGTAAGAGTAATGACGAAACCCGAAACCAGAATGACGAATCAATGCTCAATGCTTAAATGTCCAAACAAAAGAATTTTAGACATTAAGTCATTTGGAAATTAGGAAATTTTTTCGGATTTCGGAATTCGGGCTTCGGATTTAAATAAAATTTCTTTGTCAAATGTCCTATTTTTCCTATATATGTGTTGCCTCATCTAGGATAATTAATGAAAAGACTGAATATCCTTCATCTCTATAGTGATGAGAACTGGACTGGCCCAGCAGAATCGGTCTTGAGCCTTTTGAAAGAACTAGACAGAAGAGGCCATAAGGCTTTCTTCGCTGGGATTACAAAAAAGAGGGGAAGGTTCCTTCTCAGGGTTCGTGAAGCAGGCATCCCAGTAATAGAGAACCTCAATCTCGATAGAAAATCTCATCCCCCGAATTATCTTAAGAATTTAGCAACCCTACCCCGAGTTCTGAAAAAGGAAAAAATCAATATCATTCATACTCATTTTCGCTACGACCATATCTTAGCCTCTTTCGTTAAAAAGAGAGTTTCCTTAGTTCACACCCTCCACCGGGCAGACCTGGATAAGGTCAACTTCCAGGAAAGGTTCATACTGCGTCACAAAACAGGCTACATTATTACTATTTCAAAAGCAATTAAAGAAAAGGTCATTCGGAATTTGGGAATTGAACGAGAAAGAATAAGCACCATCT
>JAHIPW010000086.1 GCA_018903055.1 bacterium | reverse complement strand
CATAAAGGATACCATCGCTGGCCAGTTCAAGGGTGGGGTCCACACCTTTGGCTTAGCAGAGGATGGAGTGGGCTATGTCTATGATGAGAATAATAAGGACCTCATTCCGGATGAAGTAAGAAAGAAAGTGGAGGAACTCAAAGCCCAGATCATTAGTGGAGAGATAGAGGTCCCGCGCGAATAAGCGGTTATGTTTAGCGGTTACGGTTAGAAAGCCCGTATCGTTGGAATCGGAAAACAGTTGACGGAAATCGGAAAACTGTAGGGAAATCAGAAATCTGAAATCAGTATTTTTCCTGTTTTCTGTTATCAGTTTTCTCTACTGATCTCTGTTTTCTGACAACCGTTTTCTGAAAGATGAAACGGGCGTCGTAACCTTAACCGAATGCCGCGACCTTCTTATTGATGTAATTTGAGGAGTAAATGGTGAGAGAAATCGCTATTGAGATGAGGGGAATTACCAAGCGCTTCCCCCGGGTAGTAGCAAACGATAATGTGGACTTTGGGGTCTATAAGGGTGAGATCCATGCCTTGGTGGGAGAGAATGGAGCCGGGAAGTCCACCCTGATGAAGATACTCTATGGCCTCTACCAGAAGGATAGTGGCCAGATCTTTATCAGGGGAAGGGAGATGGATATCTCCTCACCGAGCGTAGCCATTAGCCAGGGAATCGGGATGGTCCATCAACACTTCATGCTCATCCCCCCCTTAACCGTTGCTGAGAATGTGGTTTTGGGACAAGAGCCCAGGAAAGGGAAGATATTTAATGATACAAAGAAAGCCATTCAAGATGTAGAAAGACTCTCTAAGAAATATGGTCTGAAGGTCGATGCCCAGGCCAAGGTTCAGGACCTCTCCGTGGGCCTGGAGCAGAGGGTGGAGATCATAAAGGTCCTATATCGGGGAGCAGAGATCTTGATTCTGGATGAGCCGACTGCGGTCTTGACCCCTCAGGAAGTAGAAGAGTTATTCAATATCATGAGATCCTTGAAAGAAGAAGGGAAGACGATAATCTTTATTACCCATAAATTGAAAGAGGTTATGGAGATTAGTGACTGGGTCACAGTGATGAGGGATGGTAAGGTAGCCGGAATAGTGGAGACGAAAAAAACGACAAAAGAAGAACTGGCCAAGATGATGGTGGGAAGGGAGGTGCTTCTCAGGGTGGAGAAGAATCCCCCCCAGATAAGGGGAGTGGTCCTGGAGGTTAAAGATCTGGAGGCAGTGAATGATCGAGGACTTTCTGCTCTAAGAGGGGTTTCTTTTAAGATAAGGGCGGGTGAGATCCTGGGGATTGCCGGGGTAGAAGGGAATGGTCAGACGGAACTGATTGAGGCACTGACTGGCCTGAGAAGACTAATAAGAGGTAAAGTAACTTTATGGGGTAAAGATATAACAAATGCTTCAGCCCGCAAGATCTTGGAATCAAGAATAGCTCATATCCCGGAGGATAGGCATAAGAGAGGTTTGATCCTAGACTACTCTGTAGAGAATAATCTCATTCTGGGAAGCCATTATCGGCCCCCCATGACCAAGGGACCAAGACTCAACTTTAAGAAGATATCAGAGAATGCTTTGGAATTGATAAAGAGGTTTGATATTCGGCCAGCGGATAAGGAAATTCAGGTCAACTCTCTATCTGGTGGCAACCAGCAGAAGACCATCGTTGCCCGGGAACTGTCCCGTCATCCCCAGCTCTTAATTGCTTCCCAACCAACCAGGGGAGTAGATATCGGGGCCATAGAGTTCATCCATAGAAAGATCTTGGAGGAGAGGGATAAGGGAGAAGCGGTTCTCCTGGTCTCTGCCGAACTATCTGAGGTTATGTCTTTATCTGATCGCATACTGGTGATGTATGAGGGAAAGATTGTGGGGGAGGTAGAGCCCAAGAAGACAAGCGAATCTGATCTCGGCCTCATGATGGCTGGAGCGAAATCGAGCGATCAGGTGATCAGGCAATCAGGTGATCGGGAATTTCCTGATACCCCGATATCCTGATATCCAGATAACCTAAAATAGGGGGTGTGAGATGAAATTTCGATTGAGAAGGGAACAGAGGAGGTACTTCTTTGTCCAGAAAAGACTCCAGTCAAAGTACATCTTAGTGGCTGTTGTCTGCAGTCTATTGGCTGCTTTATTGACGGGAGGGATGTATGCTCTCTACTGGTCGATAGCTAACAAGGTCATTATTGGGGAAAGTCCTGATATGTGGGCTACCTATCGAGACGCGAATGTCGTTGCCGGATGTATCCTGGCTCTCTGGCTAGTACTGGTGACCATTGCCAGCCTGATAACCTCCAATAAGATATTTGGGCCATTGGGAAGGATTCAAAGTTACATTAAAAGAGTGGGGGAGGGTAATTTTGAAGAGAAGATTATCTTGAGAAAAGGGGATGATCTCATGCCCTTGGCCGAGGCCCTGAATGAGATGGTGGAGAACTTAAAGAAAACACAGCAGCGCAGGTGAGCCCCGACGAGCGGTCCCGACAAGCGAGGAGAGGGGGGTCGGGATCTCCACTCCGTTCCGAGGAGAAAGGAATCGGGGTCTCCGCTCCGCTCCGAAAAGTGGGAAAGTGAGCAGTCCCCATTAGAAGTCCTCGCCGTAGACGAGGCATCCGCCCAAGGCGGATTACTTCTAACGGGGTAAATGAGAAAGTGGGAAGGGGTAAGGGATGGATAAAAGAGAAAAGTTGCTTGAGATATTGAGTCCGGTTCTGGCAGTAGTGGCTGCTTTCTTAGTAGGGGGGATATTCATCCTGATTATCGGCCAGAACCCGCTCTTTATCTATGGAAAACTGTTCTCCGGTACATTAGGTAATCCCTACGGTATTGCCCAGGTATTATTCAAAGCCACCCCGCTCATCTTTACTGGCCTGGCGGTGGCCTTTGCTTTTCGGGCAGGACTATTCAATATTGGAGCCCAGGGCCAGTTATATATGGGCGCCTTTTTGACCGCCTATCTTGGCTTCACCCTGGTCAATCTTCCCGGCTTTATTTTAATTCCCCTGTGTATCTTAGGAGGAATGATAGGTGGCGCTCTATGGGCGGCAATTCCCGGAATATTGAAAGCAAAGAGAGGGGCCCATGAGGTAATCACCACCATCATGATGAACTTCATTGCCCTGGCCCTAACAAACTACCTCGTCGCCCGGCACTTTCATGCCCCAGAGACAGTTCATACCCAGGCCATAGCCTTCTCCGCACGTATTCCCCGTCTCTCCACCATCTTTCCAGGGCTCTCCGGCTCTCCCTTAAACTATAGTATCTTCTTAGCCCTTCTTGCCTGCTTTATTATCTACTATATCCTGTGGAAGACCTCTCTGGGTTATGAGTTAAGGGCGGTGGGTCTCAATCCCTTTGCCGCAGAGTATGGAGGGATAAACATTGCAAGGAGCACCATCCTGGCCATGGCTATCTCCGGTGCTTTAGCGGGCCTGGTGGGAGTGAATTACGTTATGGGCTATAAATATTATTTTGAGCAGGGCTTCTCTGGAGGGGTGGGTTTCATGGGCATCGCCGTTGCCCTCTTAGGAAGGAATAATCCCATAGGAGTAATCTTAGCTGCCCTACTATTCGGTCTATTAAGTTTCGGAGGATTGGTAATCAATGCCTATGTTCCTAAGGAACTGGTTGATATCCTTCAGGCCATTGTCATCATCTTCGTCATCGCTTCCAGCAGACCCTTCCGAGAGTATCTCATGAGATTGAAGAAGAGAACTTTAGCACGAGGGGAACAAGGGTGACAAGGGTGACAAGGGACATAACGGTTACTATCGGTTACTACGTCCCGATAAAATCGGG
The DNA here is from genome assembly GCA_018903055.1 of bacterium. Taxonomy (GTDB): domain Bacteria; phylum UBP18; class UBA7526; order UBA7526; family UBA7526; genus DRGV01. The sequence continues at coordinate 22,061 of JAHIPW010000086.1, read as the reverse complement.
ACTGTTACTAGAAGTTACTAGCGGTTACTTTTATAGTAATCATTGGTAACTATTCGTAACTGTTAGTAACCCCTACCTGCCCCGATAGGCAGAGTTAGTAACCATTAGTAACTTTTGGAGTTTAGTATGTGGCAAAGCGTCTTTAGCCTGGTCATGGTTACCCTAACGATAAAAATCTCCATCCCCTATATTCTGGCAGCTATTGGGGGCACCTTCTCTGAGAGGGGAGGAGTAATCAATATCGGTCTGGAGGGAATGATCCTGAATGGTGCCTTCTGCGCTGTTTTGGCTACCTGGTACACTGGAAATGCCTGGGCGGGAGTAGTAGCTGCGGTCATCGGTGGAGTCTTGACCGCTCTCATCCATGCGGTAGTAAGTATAAGATATAAGGCGGACCAGATAATAAGCGGAGTGGCCATCAATCTATTTGCTATTGGGATTACCAAGTTTATTCTGAAAATGGTCTTCCATTCCTCTTCCAATTCAGAGAGGGTGGTGGGATTACCTTTCTGGAAGATTCCCGTAATCAATAAGGTCCCAGTAATCGATACCATCTTCTCTACTCCTTTGATCCTCTTAACCCTGATTATCATAGTCGCCTCTCATATTATAATCTTCAAAACCTCCTTTGGACTACGCTTGCGTTCCTGTGGTGAGCATCCCCAGGCAGCAGATACCTTAGGAGTAAAGGTTAATCTCATGCGTTATGCCGGGGTCCTGATAAGTGGTGGCCTGGCAGGATTGGGAGGGGCCTGGCTCTCTCTGGATCAGCATCAGTTCACGGATGGCATGAGCGGAGGGAGGGGATTCATCGCCTTGGCGGCCATGATCTTCGGCAAATGGACCCCTTTAGGAGCAACGGGAGCTGCTTTATTATTCGGCTTTGCCGAGGCCTTACAGATCCAATTACAGAGCGCGGGAGTAAAGATCCCTACCCAGTTCATCCAGATGATCCCCTATCTCTTGACCATCATTGTCTTAACCAGCGCCATCGGTCGGGCGGTTCCTCCGGCAGCAGATGGCAAGCCCTATGAGAAGTGATTAGTGGGGTAGTTGGTTAGTAGTTAGGACGGCAACTTTGTTGCCTATAAGTAGTTAATAAAATTTTCTAACTAACAACTAAAGCGATCCAACCTTTTTACAAAGGACGGAGAGCGTGCTAACAAACTAACAAACTGTCCGAGCGTAGCGAGGCCTGATTGGCCTCAAAATTGAAAAAATATTTGACTTTAAGATTTTTTGTGTGTTAAGATACTAAAGCAAGCTGCAGGTCACAGGCTACAGGTCTCAGGCTACAGGTCACAGGCCACAAAAATCTGAAGCATGGGGCCTGCGGCTTGAAGCATGCAGCTTGCAGCATGTAGCTTGAGGCGCGACTGAAAGGAGCTAAAAATGGCCCAGGACTATATTGAGTGGATAGAGAAGGAAATAAAATCCTCTGAGGGATTACAGAAGATTGTCGAACGTATAAAGACCGTAAAGGACCAGAAGTGCCTAGTGATAAGCCATGACGACCCGGATGGAATAACCGCTTGCTTAATCTTGAAACGTCTCCTGAATAAATTAGGGGCCGAGGTCGATTATTCCTTTCCTCTTTCCTATATATTAACTAAGGAACAGTTAGCCTCTATAATAAAGAAAAAGGGATATGACCTTCTCTTCATTCTGGATAAGGGAACGACAAGCTATTATGATGAACACACTATGATTATTAAAGATATCATAGTCATTGATCACCATTTCCCTGATTTACCCGAAGGGCCTCCCAAGAAGTGTCTTCTCTATAATCCGAATAGCAATCCTCAGGCAGGAGAGTATATCAGATGCTCCACCTCGCTTCTCATCCATATGATTGCCACTAACCTGGGATTAAGAGAAGATTACGATGACTTCCTATGCTTCATCGGCTTAAAAGGAGACTTTGCTATCGATCCGGCAACCGGAGAGGTAAGTGAGTTCACCCAATCCTTCTATGAGACATATGAGAAAAACCTCAAGAATTTACTTACCCCCCTGAAGTCCCGGCCCACCATGTTCGATATTACCCAGAGGGAGAAGACCTCTCTTCTTTCTCGCATCACAGAACTCATCCACGGGACCTGTGGCGGGGGCTTCCAGTACTTCTATAACGATAGAGCGAAGTCTTTGAAGGGGGTGGACCAGGTAGATCTGGTCTTTACCTCTTTATTCAAATATGGAAGAAAGAATCCAAATATATCAAATCTAAAGAGGCTGGATCACTTTCTTAATGAGATCCCTTATCGCTGGGTCATTCAGCAGCTCTACAAATACTATCTAAAAGATTGGGAGAACGCTACTCACCTTTTAGATTCCACCACTTCTTTGGGGAAGATGGGGTGGGTAGCCATCCATCTCTTCATCGGTGAGGAGATCCCTTTACTTCCCATGGTGGGCTCGGCGAAGCTCTATGACCTCACCAAAAATTCTGGTGAAAAGCAGCTCCTCTTAGTTATGATCAATAAGGAGTCTGGTGGAGGAACCCACTTCTCCCTTCGCGCTACCTCGGATAGGATAAACTGTGGTAAGATCTGCCATACCCTGGCCAATAGGCTGGTTAGGAACTACGGTTTTCCGGATCTCATTACTGGAGGTGGTCATAGCCGGGCTGCGGAATGCAAGACCCGGACAGCACCCGTTCCTACCTCCACTGCGGTACTGGCCTTCTTCAGATTATATGAGCAGCTAAGAAACCTCTCCTTAAGAGCAGATAAGAATGGACTAAAGAAGAGGGAGAAGGAGATTGCCATAGAGTTGGGCTTGGATTATCTTAAATAGAAGGTTTACGGTTGACGGTTTACCGTTTACGGTTATAAAGAAGTGAACGGTGATACGATTAAGAAGAGGGTTTACGATTTACGGTTAACGGTAAACCCCGCTCCTGCGTGCAGGGGCGGGGTAAACAGCGACGAACAAGGTGAGAGGAGCGGGTGAACGGTAAACTTGGATTTGGAGGAATATATGGAAAAGATTAAGATTGGGGTGATTGGGGGGACGGGATTATATGATATCAAGGGCTTAGAGGAAATGAAGGAAGTAAAACCCTCCACGCCCTTTGGTGAGCCCTCGGATAATATAATCACTGGTACTTTGGAAGGGAAGAGGGTGGCCTTTCTCCCTCGCCATGCTAAGGGGCATAGGATCATGCCCACAGAATTGAATAATAAGGCCAACATTTATGCCTTGAAATCTCTTGGGGTAGAATGGATCATTGCTTTTAGTGCGGTAGGGAGCATGAAGGAGGAGATTAAGCCCCAAGACTTCCTCATCCCCGATCAACTATTCGATAGGACGAAGACCAGGGTTTCTACCTTCTTCGGCGACGGGCTAGTGGCCCACATCTCTTTCGCCGATCCTTACTGTCCGACCTTAAGCAAGATACTATATGAAACGGGCAAGGACTTAGGATATAGGATACATAATGGCGGAACCTATCTCTGTATCGAGGGGCCCGCTTTCTCTACCAGGGCAGAGTCCAGGATATATCGCAGTTGGGGAGTGGAAGTCATTGGGATGACCAATCTCCCCGAGGTGAAGTTGGCCCGGGAGGCAGAGATCTGCTATGCCACCGTGGCCCTGGTTACGGACTACGATGTCTGGCATACAACAGAAGAGGTGAGCGTTGAGACCGTGTTAAAGAACTTAGAGGCAAATACCCTGAAAGCAAAGGAACTGGTGAAGGCGGTTATTTCCAAAATACCGGATAAGAGAAAGTGTCCCTGTGCCACTGCCTTAGCCAATGCTGTCATCACCCAGAAAGAGGCCATACCAGAGAAGAGGAAGAAGGAACTGGAACTTCTTATTGGGAAATACCTGAAATAGCTGCAGGCTGCAGGCTTCAGGCTTCAAAAAGCTTGTGGCTTGAGGCTTGGGACTTGCACCCTGAAATTTTGTAGAAATTTCGGGTACTTGAGTCCCTGGAATTGCTTCGCAATTCCTAGGGGAAACGCGACTGAAAGGAGCTAAAATGGTTAAGATTGGAAGGAACTTTACTAATCTATTGGAATTGAATTATGTAAGCCAAGGGAACAGAGAGAGATTTAAGAGAGGTGAGATAGATGTTCCGGACTTGGATGCCTTATCTCAGATAAAGTCTAAAAGGGATATCCCTAAACAGATAGAGGTGGCAAAAGAGATCGGCTTGGATCACATTGAACTCGATGGTGGGGTACCCAATCCCTTCTTGGAGATGAGTGAAGAAGAGATAGAAAGAGCAAGACAAGCGGCAAAGGAGTGCGGAATCACCATCTCCTTACATCTCCCCTATACCTATGTGGGGGCAAGCACCTGTGCTTTCCAGGAATCGGATAGAGAACTTGCCGTATCCTTGCAGAAGAGATACCTGAAATTTGCTAAAGGAGTGGGAGCAATCAATGCCATCATGCATCCGGGTACTGTTCCCTTCTATCAGGCCGGTCCCCAGTATCAGGAGGATTTGAAGAAGAGCCTCATTAAGAGTCTGGTAGAATTGGCAAAGGCCTCCCAAAAGTTGGGGATCTCTTTTCATATTGAGAATAACACTGCCTTTGACATCGTCTTCGTGGAGCCAGAGGAGATCTATCCCGTGATTGAAGAAGTGAGGAAAAAGGGGTTGGAGATTCACTACTGCTTCGATATTGGGCACTGGTTCACCAGGGCAGATGGAACCCCACCAAAGGAGATACCAGATCCTCCAGAGAGTATTATGGAGAAGATTCCGGCGGAACTCCTAAAAGAGATTCATCTCAATGACTATATCCCGAAGATCAAGAAGTTCCACCCTCCCCTACATTATCAGAAAGGTCCCCTGAAGAGAAAGAACTTAGAGAGGTTTGCTCAGATTGTAAAAGAGAAGGGAGTGGAGTTAATCGTTGTTGAGACTGCGGTGAGAGACCCTGAAGAACTATTGAATGCTCATAAACTTCTCCGAGATGAGACGGACTATCTAAATAGTATTTTTAAATGAAGGGCTACAGGCTGCAAGCCTCAAGCCACAAGCTTGTAGCCTGAAGCATGAAGCATGAAGCCTGAGCGAACGAAGTGAGCGAGAATGAAAAAGAGAGAATGTCGAAATATATTTATGCTGGGCCGGCCGGGATGTGGGAAGAGCGAACTGTATAGAAGACTTTCCCCAAGATTGAAAGAGGAGGGCCTTGCCCAGGAATTTGTAAGAGTAGATGACTTCCCAAAACTCTGGAATATCTTTGTCAACGATAAGAATTTTAAGAGATGTAAACCAACAGAGGACGGAGGATATAAGGTCACCGACCCCAAGGTCTGGAATGATATCTTGAAAGAGGTGAATAGAGACGTTAAGAAACTGAATAAGAAGGGAAGGATCATCTTCGTTGAGTTTTCCCGCCCAAACTACGTTCATTCCCTGAAAAATTTTGCTAAGGAAATCCTGGCCAAATCCTTGATTATCTACATTGACTGTTCTTTTAAAACCTGCTGGAAGAGGAATGTCAGGAGGCATAAAGCGGCCCTGGCCGCGGGAGTAGATAACCATCTGGTACCACGTGAGGAGATGGAAGAGACCTATCTGCACGATGATAAAGATGAGTTAGTAAGATTTGGAGAAGAATCAAAGATACCGATAGTGGTGGTTGATACTGATTATGAAGGGATGGCCCACTATAAGGGAATAATAGAAAAAATCACGAAAGCAATAAGAAACTTTTAAAACGTAAACACGGATAGACACGGATAACAACACGGATAGACACGGATAAATCCGTGACAATCCGCGGTGTTTATACCCGAGCAGTAAGCAATACAAAAAAATCCGTGTTAAGAGGAGGGAGAAATGACTTTTCAGGAATCGGATTACCCCAATCTGAAGAAGGAAATGATAAATTTCATCTATAAGTATAAGAACCCAGCTCTGGTGGTTGAGGTATTAAAGGAGATCTGGGAGACCCATAAGCAGGTCCCTATCTATCCTGGGATAATATCCATGTGCCTGCCCGGCATGGTGAAGGAGAAAAAGATAGGGGAACTAAAGAAGGGAGAGCGGGTATTCATTAAGACCAAGACTTTAGAGATATTGGGCACTATTAAGTCCAAAAAGAAGAATAGCATCATGTTAGAAAGTTTAGAGGTAGTAAAAAGGCCCAGGAGTGTGGAAGTGAAGAGCAAAGAGGTAAAGAATATCCTAGCCGTAGAGAAAGGTGTTTTAGAAAAGATCTGGCCTACCTTAGTCTTCAAGGACGCAGATAACCGCCAAAGAGCAGGTGTGAAAGTGGGAAAGTGAGACGAAGGATGAAGGGCGATTTAAGAGTAACCGATATTAACTGTTATTAACTGCTATTAACCGATGTTAACTGTGAGTAGAAATGTTCAATGCTCAATGTAAAATGGGGAGAGAGTAGGGAAAGATGGAATATAAAGTAAAGAAGGGTGATATTTATATTTTGAAAGGACCAGGGAAGGTAGGGATAAAGAGGGGAAGAATAGAGGCGATAGGAAAGAGCGTCAAAAGTGGTGAAGAAGTTCTCGTTCCTCTGGGTAAGTCTATTCCCTTAGAAGTCAAGGAAGAATCGACCCTTTCCATAGAAATAGAGAAGCCGGGTGAGATAAGAAGAATCAGAGAGAGGACCATTCCTTCCTCCTGGGACAACCTGGTCAAGCGCATAGTAAGAGAAAAAGCCAGGACAATTCTCGTCCTGGGGGAGGTGGATACGGGAAAAAGTTTCTTCGCCACCTACTTAGCGAATAAGCTCCTTGAGAAGGGAGTAAAGCCGGCGGTTTTGGATGGTGACCCGGGCCAGAGCGATATCGGTATCCCGGGGACTTTAGGTTTAGCGGTCTTAAAAAAACAGGTGGTCTTTTTGACAGAAGCCAGCATTTCTGCCATCTACTTCGTGGGCTCCCATTCCCCGGGACTGCATTTTTTACCCACTATTGTGGGAATCAAGCGATTGGTTGAAGCTGGTTTGAAAAAAGCGAATACGGTTATTATTAATACCACGGGCTGGGTACAGAGCGATGGAGGGAGAGCGCTCAAGAGGGCAAAGATCGAAATCCTCTATCCAGAAATTATTGTCCTTTTACAGAGGACGGACGAGTTGGAACATTTGATTAAAGGCTATGCTCCCAAAAAGATTGTTCGAATTAATGTCTCGAAGAAGGCCTCCTTTACCAGTGCGGAGGATAGGAAGAAGCTGAGGGAGATGCCTAGCACAAGGTATTTTAAAGGGGCCAGGAAGATTAGACTTTCCCTGGAGAGAATAGCAACTGACAGGTGCTATTTCGGGACAGGAAGAGAGATGAAAATTTCCGGGACTCTCTATGCGGAGAGACTATCTGGCTTTGAAGGAACATTGGTTGTCACCAAAAAACCTCTTCCTCAGGAAAAATTGAATGTATTGAGTAAGAAATTGGGAAATATCAGGAACATCGTTGCCGGAGATGAGAAGGGAATACTGGTGGGTCTTTTAGACGAGAAGGGCGATACTTTAGGTATGGGAAGAATAGAGGAGATCGACTACAAGAAGAAAGGGGTTCTCTTATCTACCCCGGTTAAGGATGGAGGAAGAATAAAGATTATCCAGTTTGGCTCTTTAAGAATTACTCCAGAGGGAAGGGAAGCAGGCTTTGTCAGCCCGGGATACTTCTAGATGAACCCCGCCCCTCACAGAGGAGCGAGGGTGAACCCCGCCCCTACAATAGGGGCGAGGGCAGAAAACTAAAGGTATAGAAACTGGTTTACCCCGTTAGACTCTAATCTACCAACATGTGAGAATGAATAATCCATCTGGAGTCGGTATCAAAACTATTAGAAAAATTACAGAACGATATTTGAGAGTCTAACGGGGTTTAAGGGTGTGGAAACTCGTATCGAAACTCATATCGAATAATATAACGCAATATCAAAAATCAAAAATGAAAATGTAAAATGACAAATCAAAATGTAAAATTAAACTTATGCTTACCCGATTAATGTGTATCTGTACTGTTCTAAATTATTTTGATTTTTAATATGTCATTTTGATATTTAATTTTCCCTCTGGAATCTTGGAAAGATTCCGAGGACTTAGTCCCGGAAATTCTCTGAATTTCTCGGGGTAATATTTGATTTTTTCAACGTAACCCTTAAACAATACGAGCATCATTACGAGCATCGACAACGATAAACTTTTATCGACGGTTTAAAAGGAAGGGCGGGGTGAAGATTTCTCTGGCAGGAAAGATTGCCGGATTTGTGATTGTAATCATCGTAATCATCATGTCCTTAGTGGTTGGTGTCACTCTCAAGGGGGAGGAGAGAACGGCCACTGACCAGATGATCAAGAGGGCCAAGGACATTACCAATGCTCTGGCCACCACCTCCACCACTGCCATCCTATCCAATGATTACATCACCCTGACCCAGATAGTGGAGGGAATAGGCAGGAAGGGTGATGATATCGATTATGTCATTATTTTAAACGATATTGGAGAGGTCATGGCCCACACGAATAAGAGCCTGGTGAGCAAGACCCTGAGGGACGACTTGAGCCTCAAAGCCCAGAGAGCAAGGATTACCCTCTTACAGATCACAGAAGAGGGAGGCTACGATATTGCGGTTCCCATTCTTCTGGGAAAAAGAAGGATTGGCCTGGTGAGGGTGGGATTCTCTTCGATCCCCTTAAAAGCAAGAATTGCTGAGATTCGAGATCATATCTTTCTTCTAACCATTGGCCTGCTCATTCTGGGGATTGTTATCTCCTTGCTCCTGGCAGCCAGCATTACCCGACCGATAAATAGGTTGGTTCAGGCTGCTCAGAAAATCGGTAGGGGAGATCTGGAAGCCAGGGTGAGGATTACCTCTCGGGATGAGGTGGGAGAGTTGGGAGAGGTGTTTAACCAGATGGGGAAGAGGCTCTCCGGAAGCTGGAGGTCGCTTGAGGAGAAGAGCACTCTCTTAACCAGAGCAAAGGAGGAGCTTGACCAAAGGGTTCTGGATCTTCAGATGCTCCAAAGGCTCTCTACAAAGATAAGTTCCAACATGGAGAAGGAAGAACTTTTGAGACTCATCGTAGAATTATTCATGGAGGTGGCCCAGGTGGAGAAGGGGTCCCTCATGCTCTGGCACGAGAAGAAAAAGAGGCTCTATATCGCTTATGGTATAGGGATAAGTGAGGAGGCCAGGAAGCGTCTGAGACTAAAGAGAGGAGAAGGGATTGCCGGTCAAGTATTTGAAAAGAAAAAGTCCATGGTAATTAATGATACCTTAAGAGACCGGCGCTATAAGCCTCTGGAGACAGAGAAGAAATTACATAGAACAGAGACTTTACTTGCTCTTCCCCTGGTGGCCAAGGGAGAGGGGGTAGGAGTGATTACCCTCTCCAATAAGGTTTCCCGCCAGCCGTTCATTAGAAGGGATGAGGAGCTCTTGTCTACCCTGGCAAGCCATGCAGCGATAGCCATCCAGAACGCTATGTTATATGAGCAGGCGATCCACGATGGCTTGACCGGTCTCTATGCCCATACTTTCTTCCAGAATTATTTGGAACAGGAGATAAGGAAGGCCAGGCGCTATGAGACCTCGTTATCTCTGCTCATGTTAGACATCGATCACTTCAAGAGATTTAATGATACCTATGGCCATCCGGCAGGAGATACGGTTCTAGTGAATATTGCCCATCTCTTACAGCAGGCGATAAGGGGAGCGGACATCGCCGCTCGCTATGGGGGAGAGGAGTTTGCCCTTATTCTGCCCGAGACGGATGCCAAGGGAGCCTATCTCTTAGCAGAGCGTCTGCGAAAGAAAGTAGAGGATTTTGACTTTCTGAAAGGAAAGAAGAAGAAGGTTAAGATTACGGTGAGTATTGGGGTGGCAGGTTATAGGAAGGGGATGCGCAAGGAGGTACTGATTGGTCAGGCAGACCAGACTTTATATCGTGCCAAGAGAGAGGGAAGAAATAGGGTCTGCCTCTTTGAAAGTAAATAGACACGGATTAGCACGGATTAGTTTAAATTTAAAAATCAAATATCAAAAATCAAAATTACATATCAAAATGTAAAATTATTTTCATTGTAAAATAATATCGGGGCAGGAAAGTCTCTTCTATAGGAGATTCCTTTTTAATTTTTAATTTGTCATTTTGCCCCGAGAAATTTGCAGAATTTCCGGGACTAAAGTCCTTGAGATTGCCTTGCAATCTCTAAGGGCACTTTAATTTTTTTATTTTACATTTAGTCATCTGTGACCATCCGTAAAGAATCTGTGATTATCCGTGTATTAGAGGAGGTGAAGAAAATGGAAGAAACAAAAGAAGCCTTGGGGATGATTGAGACCAAGGGACTGGTAACCCTTATCGAGGCTACGGATGCCATGATCAAGTCTGCCAAGGTAAGACTGGTAGGCTGGGAGAAGATCGGAGCAGGCTATGTCACTACCTTAGTGAGGGGTGACGTTGCTGCCTGCAAGGCAGCCTGCGATGCTGGTGCTGCGGCAGCTCAGAAGGTAGGGGAACTGGTAAGCGTTCACGTCATTCCCAGACCCCATCCGGATTTGGAAGGGGTAATGCCTATCACACCTGGTAAGTAGGAAAGAAGAAGAGTAGGAGAGTAGGAGAGTAGGAAATCAGTTATTAGAAAACAGAAATCAGTAGGGAGAACGGAAAACGGAAAACAGTTTTCCCCGGCCTCGCTCCGCGAAGCGGGGCGGGCTGATTTCAGATTTCCCTATAGTTTTCAAATTTCTGTCAACTGTTTTCAAATTTCGCTACAATTTGCTCAAGATGACACGAGCAGCGCAACCCTTCAACGTATAACGTAAAAGAGAGAGTACATGCGTCGTCCAATAATTGCCGGGAACTGGAAGATGAATGAGACCATCGACCAGTCCCTGGATTTAGTGACTAAATTGAAGTCCGAGGTCGCTGAAGTCAACGATGTGGACATCGTGGCCTGCCCACCCTTTACTTCTCTCTTTGCGGTGGGTAAAGCCATTCGGGGAGCGAATATCTTTCTCGGTGCCCAGGATATCTACTGGGAGGAGAAGGGGGCCTATACGGGAGAGGTTTCACCTGGAATGCTCACTGATGTGGGCTGTCAGTATGTCATCATTGGCCATTCAGAGAGGAGGCATCTCTTCGGTGAAGCAAACCAATCAGTGAATAGAAAAGTAAAAGCCGCTCTAAAATTCGGTCTCACTCCTATAATGTGTGTGGGGGAGAGGTTGGAGGAGAGGGAGCGGAGAGTGACCGAAGGGGTGGTGAGGGAGCATATTACTCGGGGACTGGAGAGTCTATCTAAGGAAGAGGTATTGAAGATGGTCATTGCCTATGAACCGGTGTGGGCCATTGGAACGGGAAAGACCGCCACGCCGGATCAAGCGCAAGAGGTACATTCTTTCGTTAGAAGACTCTTAAGCGAGCTCTATGATGAGGTTACTGCTTCTAAGATTAGGATTCAGTACGGAGGAAGCGTCAAGCCAGAGAACATCTCTGATTTAATGAGGGAGAAGGACATCGATGGTGCCTTAGTAGGAGGGGCGAGCTTGGATGCCAGATCCTTTGCCCAGATCATTAAATATGAAAGACAAAAAAGATAGAAAGGGGTTTACGGTTCACGGTGTACGGTTTACGGTCCTTCATTTCATTCAGGATCGCCCAGTCTCGAGTGAAAACGAGAGGCGGTAAAAGACGGTAAACGGTAAACAGTCCCGACGGATGTCGGGACGGGCAAATTGAATAATAATTATTCATCAGCGGGGCAAGTAAAGCGCACCGCTCAACAGTTAACGATTTAGTGAGAGAAAAAGACGTGTATGATAAAAAATTAGTCCGTTCCATTGTAAAGGAAGTCTTAGGCAAATTAAGTGGTGGATTAAAAGTCTCGGACAAGATTCCAGTTGGTCTTTCCAATAGACACCTCCACCTTACCATACAAGACATAAAGACCTTATTTAGTAAGGGGGCGAGATTAACGAAGTTAAGAGACCTTTCTCAGCCAGGACAGTTTGCCGCCAATGAGGTAATTATCTTAGTGGGACCAAAAGGAAGAATGGATAAGGTGCGCATCCTGGGCCCGGTAAGAAAAGAGACCCAGGTGGAGATCTCCAGAACAGATAGTTATACCTTGGGAATCAAACCTCCCGTGAGAATTTCGGGGAATGTTAAGGGCTCGAGCGGAGTAAAGATTATCGGTCCCAAGGGAGAGATTGACTTAAAAGAAGGGGTAATTATTGCCCAACGCCATATCCACATGTCTCCAGATGAAGCGAGAAGTTTCGGAGTAAAGGATGGTGATATTGTAAGGGTGCAGGTACCAGGCAAGAGAGCATTAATATTCGATAACGTCATGATAAGATCCGGACCAACCCATAGATTAGATTTCCATATAGACATCGATGAGGCCAATGCCGCTGAACTATCTCAAGGAGATTTGATAGAAATTATAAAAAGCTAAGATATCTGGCATGTCGCATGTCGCAGGTCGCAGATCGCATATTATTAAGAAACGATTAGCGATAAAGCGAAGCGGGCGACGAGCGACAAGCCAACGGGGGCAAAGGGTGAGCCGAGAAATCAACGTTAAAAAGGTAACCGAAGTTGTAAGGGATTTATGTATTAGGGCCAACACCGAGCTTCCCAGAGATGTAATAAGAGCCTTTAAGAAAGCAATAGATATAGAAGAATCCCAGCAGGGAAAAGAGGTATTAAAGCAGCTTATCCAAAATGCCCATATTGCTTCAAGAAATTCCATGCCCCTCTGTCAGGATACCGGCCTGGCTTTAGTATTCCTAGAAATAGGTCAGGAGGTAAAGTTTGTGGGGGGGTCACTGGAAGAAGCCATAGTTAAAGGAGTAAGTGAAGGTTATACTGCGGGTTTCCTAAGAAAGTCTATGATTAAAAATCCTCTGACTAACCCCAAAAATAGTGAGGATAATACCCCGGCGATAATTCATGAGCAGATAGTTGAGGGGGATAGGTTAAAGATAACCGTAGTACCAAAGGGCGGGGGAGGCGAAAACATGTCTCGGCTTAAAATGTTAAAACCTGCCGACGGAGTTGAAGGGGTTAAAAAATTTGTAGTAGAAACAGTAGAACTTGCTTCGGCCAACCCCTGCCCTCCAGTAATTGTAGGAGTGGGAGTCGGGGGATCCTTTGAAAAGGTTGCCTATCTGGCAAAAAAGGCCCTTTTGAGAGATATCGGACAGCGAAATCCGGATAAAAAGATTGCCGAACTTGAAAGAAAGTGGTTGAAGGAAATTAATAATCTGGGGATAGGTCCTGCCGGGCTTGGGGGCAGAGTTACTGCACTGGATTTATCTATTGAAGAATACCCCCGCCATATGGCCACCCTCCCGGTTGCAGTAAATATGGAGTGTCACGCCCACAGGCATAAGAGTTATGTTATATAGACTAACCACACCCCTAAAAAATTCTGATATAGTCAAATTAAAGATCGGAGATAAGATTCTGTTGTCTGGAATAATTTATATCGCCAGGGACTCCGCTCACAAAAGGTTGGTTGACAGTATCCGGAAAGGGAAAAGACTCCCCTTTGACATTGAAGGAAGTGTAATCTATTATTGCGGTCCCTCCCCGGCAAAACCAGGTATGGTTATCGGATCGGCCGGACCGACCACCTCTTGTCGCATGGACCCTTTCACTCCTCTACTTTTGGAAAGAGGACTGAAAGGAATGATAGGGAAAGGACCACGTTCCAGGAGAGTAATAGATTCCATAGTAAAGAATAAGTCCCTATATTTTGCTGCCTTGGGCGGTGCTGGAGCCCTTATATCCCAATATATAAAAGCTTCCCAGATAATTGCCTATAAGGATCTGGGGCCCGAAGCAATAAGAAGACTGGAAGTTGAAGAGATGCCTTTAGTAGTAATAAACGATACCAGAGGTAAAGACCTCTACCGGATAGGTTGGAAGAAATTCAAAAGGAAAGAAAAATGAGAAGGGCAAAAGTTTCTATAATAGGCGCCGGTCATGTAGGAGAGACCATCGCTATTCTTATAGCAAGAGAAGAATTGGCGGATGTGGTATTACTGGATATTCTTCCCGGTATACCTAAAGGTAAGGGCCTTGACATAGCGGAAAGTTCCGCCGCCGCAAAATTTGACTCTCATATAGCAGGAACATCTTCATATGAAGAGATAAGTCATTCAGATATAGTTGTGGTAACTGCCGGCCTTCCTAGAAAACCGGGAATGACCAGAGAGGACCTACTCAAAAAAAATGCCTCTATTATTACCGAAGTAGCAAAGAATATAAAAAAATATTCGCCTGATTCAATAGTCATTATGGTTACCAACCCTCTGGATGTCATGAGTTATTTACTCTGGAAAGTTACCAGTTTCAGCGAGAAAAAAGTTGTGGGACAGGCCGGAGTCTTAGATTCCGCTCGGTTCAGTTACTTTATTGCCGAAGAATTGGATGTTTCCACTGAAGATATAGCTGCCCTGGTCCTCGGGGGACATGGAGATTCCATGGTTCCTCTGCCCAGATATACCACGGTAAGTGGTATTCCCATAACCGAACTACTGGATAAAGAGACCATAGATTCATTAATCGAAAGAACCAGAAAAGGGGGAGACGAAATAGTAAACCTCTTAAATAAGGGAAGCGCCTACTACGCTCCGGCACAAGCAGTATATAATATGGCAGAGTCAATCATAAAAGATAAGAAGAGAATACTTCCCTCTTCTTGTTATCTATCCGGAGAGTATGGACTGAAAGACATTTTTATGGGGGTTCCGGCAAAGTTAGGGAGTAGCGGTGTGGAGGAGATAATCGAACTGAAACTTAAAGCCCCTGAGTTGGCATCACTTAAAGAGAGCGCCAAAATATGCAAGGAAAAAATACAAATAGCACTGGAAGCCAGTGCTCATCTTATGGGAGGAAAAGGAAAGGTCGCCTCATCGGCGACCTGCCGAGGAGGCAGGAAAAAATAATGGAAAGAGATTTTGTTGGCAAAAAAGAATTTCCCATTAAATGTGAAATTGGAAGAGGCCTGGAAGGGGCCATAGTCAATAACACTCAGATTGGCTATGTTAACGGAAAAGAGGGTAGGCTCTGTTACCGAGGTATTAGCATTGAGGACCTGGCGAAATACTCATCATTTGAAGAGACCGCTTACCTTCTTTTATTTGGGAAACTCCCCAAAAGGGACGAACTTAATGGATTTAAAGAAAAATTAAAAGTAAGCAGATCCATACCCCAAGGCATAGTTGAGATGATAAAAATTCTTCCCAAGGATACCCATTCTATGAATCTGTTAATGAGTGCTGTCGCGGCCCTGGCGGGATATGATAAGGAGTCCCAGAAGGTTACTTTAGAGAGTGAAAAGGAAGTAGCCATAAGAATTATATCAAAAATTGCCACGGTAACTGCGGCCATAAGCAGGATAAAGAAAGGGAAAGAGGTTATCGAACCCCGGGAAGACCTTTCCCATGCTGAAAATCTTGTCTATATGATTACTGGCGAAGTAGATGAATCCCGCCCCTCGTTGAGGGGCGTGGATGAAGAAATTTCTAAAGCCATTGATATGGCGCTAATCCTCCATGCCGACCACGGAATGAGTGGTTCAACCTTTACCTGCATGGTCATTCACGCCTCACTTTCCGATTTTTATGCCACCATTGCTGGAGGGATTGGTTCCCTTAAAGGTCCCTTGCATGGTGGGGCAAATGAGAGGGTGATAAAGATGTTACAGGAGATTGGCACACCTTCCAATGTGGAGGAATGGTATGGAAGAGAGAGGAAACTACACCATAAAATTCCGGGCTTTGGACATCGCATTTACCATGCCCATGACCCCCGGGCAAGAATATTTAAAGAGTATTGTCACAGAGTAGCTACCACTGAAGAGATTAAAAATCTTTTGGCAATTGCTGAAAGATTAGAGGAAGTGGAGATAAGAGAGTTGGGTGAGAAAAAAGGAATATTTCCCAATGTTGATTTTTATTCCGGCATTGTTTACAAAGCACTGGGGCTGGAGACCTCGCTCTTTACCCCGCTCTTTGCCGTATCAAGAGTAGCGGGCTGGACAGCGAGGGTCTTAGAGTATATGCCGGAAAACAGAATATTTCGCCCCAGAGCAGAGTACTATGGTCCCTTAAAACAAGAATACATTCCCATGGAGAAGAGGTAATGGAAGGGGAGAAGATAAAATTTGAGAATGGAAGAATAAAGGTCCCGGATTCTCCAGTAATTCCCTATATTGAGGGAGACGGGACAGGACCAGATATCATGAGAACTTCAAAGAAGGTCTGGGATTCAGCAGTAGAGATTTCCTATAACGGGAAGAGAGAAATCAAGTGGCTGGAGATATTTGCCGGCGAAAAGGCCATTGAATTATACCATAACCCCCTTCCCGAAGAGACCTATGATGCCATAAGGGAATATAGAGTTGCCATTAAAGGCCCGCTCATTACACCGGTGGGAGGAGGATACCGGAGTTTAAATGTTAGTATGAGACAGAGACTCGATTTATATGCCTGCGTGAGACCCTCCCGTCACTATAAAGGTGTTCCCACACCAGTCAAAAATCCTGAAGAATTGGATGTAATTATCTTCAGGGAGAATACCGAAGATGTCTATGCCGGGATTGAGTGGGAGATGGGAACGGCTGAGGCAAAAAAAGTTATTGACTTCCTTAAAGAAGAGATGAAAGTGAGTATTAGGAGTGATTCCGGGATTGGAGTCAAACCCATAAGCGAGTTTGCCACCAAAAGGCTGGTGAGAAAAGCCCTGGAATACGTGGTAGCTAACAACAGAAAATCCTTAACTTTAGTCCACAAGGGAAACATAATGAAATTTACTGAAGGGGCCTTTAAAAACTGGGGGTATGAAGTTGCCCTAGATGAGTTCCGGGATAGAGTTATTACCGAAGATGAGCTCTGGGATCAGGTGAAGGCAGAAGATGGGGTAACCCCGGTGCAGAAGGAAGGGCATTATGCGGAACTGCGGGGTGGGAGACCATCCGGAGATCCCGGGGGAAGGATTATAATTAAGGATAGAATAGCCGACCAGATGTTCCAGCAGATACTCTTAAGACCCAGTGAGTACCATGTCCTTGCTCTTCCCAATCTAAATGGCGATTACTTTTCCGATGCCTGCGCTGCTCAGGTGGGTGGTCTGGGGATGGCTCCCGGGGCAAATATAGGTGATGAAATTGCTCTCTTTGAGGCAACTCACGGTGCGGCACCAAAATATGCCGGTCTGGATAAAGTAAACCCCACTGCTTTAATCCTATCCGGCGTAATGATGTTAGAGTATCTGGGGTGGGATGAGGTTGCTCAGCTTATTAAGGAATCGATAAATAGGACCATATCAAAGAAACTTGTCACCTATGACCTGGCCAGACAGCTGAAGGGGGCAACAGAATTAAAGTGTTCTGAGTATGGTGACGCTCTCATTAAAAATATGAAAGAGGTCTCTGGAAAAATGCCCAGAGACCTCTGATTACAGTGATTCAAAAGAATGATGACAGTGATTACTCGATGACAATTTCATCGTTGTAATCTTTAGTTTAATCACCGTAATCAAAGATTGCTGACTTTTTCAGAAATCTCATGAAAGGAAGGGTGGGATGAATATTCTGGTTTTGAACTGTGGAAGTTCCTCTGTGAAGTATGAACTGATTGAGATTGAAAAGGAGTCTGTCCTGGCCAAGGGGATTGTGGAACGTATCGGGATGAGCGGAGCCATCCTTACCCATCAGATGGGGAAGAAGAAGCCGGTAAAGATAGCAGCAGAGATTTTGGATCACAGGGGGGCGATAAAGTTGGCCCTGGATGCTCTTCTCCATCCCAAAAGCGGGGTCATTAAAGACAAGAAAGAGATTGCTGCCGTCGGCCATCGGGTGGTTCATGGGGGGGAGAAGTTCGCCGCCTCTATGCGAATTACAGAAGAGGTGAAGGAGGATATTAAGGACTGTATAGAACTTGCTCCCCTACATAATCCTCACAACCTGAGGGGGATCATAGCCTGTGAAGAACTCCTTTCAAAGATTCCCCAGGTAGCGGTCTTCGACACCGCCTTTCATCAGACCATGCCCAGACATGCCTACATCTATGGATTGCCCTATATGCAGTATCGCAAATATGGAATTAGAAGATATGGCTTTCATGGTACTTCTCACCTCTATGTCTCCCAGAGGGTAGCCCATCTTATGGATAAGCCCTTGACAGACTTAAAGGTCATCACCTGTCACTTAGGGAATGGAGCAAGTATTGCTGCGGTAAAAGGTGGGGTATCCATCGATACCTCCATGGGCTTTACCCCCCTGGAGGGCTTGGTTATGGGAACCAGGTGCGGAGACATCGATCCCGCCATCGTCTTATATATCATGGCCAATGAGGGATTATCGGCAAATGAGATAAATACCATGCTCAATTTTCATTCCGGCCTCCAGGGACTATCCGGAGTGAGTAATGATATGTACGACATCCTGGAGGAGGAGAAGAAGGGGAATGATCGAGCGAGATTGGCCATAGAAATATTCACCTATCACATAAGGAAGTATATCGCTTCCTATGCCGGAGCCATGGGAGGAGTAAATGCCATCGTCTTCACTGCCGGGATTGGGGAGAATGTCCCCAGAATTCGTGCCTTGAGTTGTGCCGGATTGGAATTTTTAGGGGTGATCATTAATAGGGAAAAAAATGAGAAGACCATAAGGAAGGAGGGAGAGATAAGCGCTCTCAATTCAAAGGTCAAGGTCTATTGCATTCCAACCAACGAGGAACTGGTCATTGCCCGAGATACCTATGATGTAATCAGGAAAACAAAGTAGTAACCAGTAACCAGCGAACAGTGTTCTACTGTCAACTGTAAAATGGTTACTGTAAACCTCTAATCTATAAGGAGGAGACAGATGATATTTGCTAAGGTGATTGGTACCGTTGTGGCTACTATAAAGGATGAGAAGATAGAAGGTTGCAAATTATTGGCGGTCCAGCCCATAAGCATGGAAGGAAAAGAAGAGGGATCTCCTCTGGTGGCTATCGATGCTA
Organism: bacterium; assembly: GCA_018903055.1. GTDB lineage: Bacteria > UBP18 > UBA7526 > UBA7526 > UBA7526 > DRGV01. The sequence continues at coordinate 3,100 of JAHIPW010000086.1, read as the reverse complement.
TGGGAGCGGGAATTGGAGAGGTAGTCTTGATCGCCAAAGGCTCCTCGGCTCGACAGACAATAAGGACCAAGGATACTCCCACGGATGCCGTAATTATGGCCATTGTGGATACCATCGAGGCCGAAGGAAAGGTTTTATTCAGAAAGTCTTAGACACGGATAATCACGGATTTCATACGGATGAGCACAGATTAAATCCGTGCTAATCTGTATTATTATCAGTGCTAATCCGTGCATCGGAGCGAAGCGAGGATGACGATGGAGATTAGTCCAGAGAAAATAAAGGAAGTTGTCAAGGAAATAGTGGAGAGAATGACGAAGAAGGAGGCCGAACTTCCTGAAGTAAAAGCAGGCGCGGGAGACCTGGGAGTCTTTCCCAATGTGGAAGAAGCCATTGAAGCAGCACGGATTGCCCAGAGGGAACTCTTTCGGGAGAGTCTGGAAAAGAGGAGTAAGTATATCGAGGCCATGAGGGAGGCCTCAATCAGGGAGGCGGAGAGTTTAGCTAAGTTGGCCTGGGAAGAGACGGGAATGGGAAGATGGGAGGATAAGGTCCAGAAGAATCTCTTAGCTGCCCAGAAGACACCCGGGGTAGAGGATCTACACCCCATAGCCTATACCGGGGACCACGGTTTAACCTTAGTGGAGATGGCCCCCTTTGGGGTAATCGGTGCTGTGGTTCCCTCCACCAACCCTTCCTCTACCATAATAAATAATAGCATCTCCATCATCGCTGCCGGGAATAGCGTGGTCTTTGCTCCCCATCCAGCGGCGAAGAAGGTATCTTTAAAATCCATTCAAATATTGAATGAGGCAATCATAAAAGCCGGTGGCCCAGCAAATCTAATGACTACTGCTGCCAAGCCCTCCATTGAAGAGGCCCAGACATTATTCAGGCATCCCAAGATAAAGCTCATTTTGGTTACTGGAGGACCGGCGGTAGTAAAAGCAGCCATGGCTTGCGGGAAGAAGGTAATTGCTGCTGGACCGGGAAACCCACCAGTAGTGGTGGATGAAACTTCAGATTTAGAACATGCCTGCGACTCCATCATAAAGGGAGCCAGTTTTGATAATGGTGTCTTATGTACTGCAGAAAAGGAGATCATTGCCGTTGAGGCCATTGCCGATAGACTATTAGAACTATTGCGCAAAGATCCTCGCACTTATGAATTAAAGAAGGAAGAGTTTGAAAAATTAACCAAGGCGGTCATACTGGAGCCAGGCGGGCCAGGAAAAGAGCCCAAAGTGAGTAGGGAGTATATTGGTAAGGATGCCACTTTAATCGCTTCCAAGATTGGAATAAAGGTACCAGAGAGTGTGAGGCTCTTATTCTGTGAAGTAGATAGGAACCATTCCTATATCTGGACAGAGCAGCTCATGCCCGTCATTCCCTTTGTCAGAGTAAAGGATGTTAATGAGGCAATAAGTTTTGCTGTAGAAGTGGAACAGGGAAATAAGCATACCGCCATCATGCATTCTTTGAATGTGGCCAATCTGACCAAGATGGCCAAAACCGCCCAGGTCTCCATCTTCGTCAAGAACGCTCCCTCCTATGCCGGGTTGGGCTATGAGGGAGAGGGATATGCCACCATGAGCATCGCCACCCCTACTGGGGAAGGTTTGACTAAGGCCAGTACCTTTACTCGACCATTAAGATGCGTCTTAGTAGACTACTTCCGCATAGCCTAAAATGACACGGGTGGCAAGGGTAACAGGAAAAGTTACTAGCAGTTACTAATGGTTACTAAACGGTTACTAATGGTTACCAAATTAGTATAAAAGTAACTGTTAGTAACAGCGTAGCGTAGTAACCGGTAGTAACAATTCCGCATTTGCGGAACGTAGTAACCGTTATCATTCCTATTCCCCCTACTAACCCTTGAGAAAGTAAGGATGAATAAAAAAGAAATTATTGATAAAGTAAAGAATGCGGGAGTGGTGGGAGCAGGGGGAGCGGGCTTTCCCACCCACGTGAAGTTAGAGGCCAAGGTAGAGTATGTCATTGCCAATGGTGCGGAGTGTGAGCCCCTCCTACGCATCGATCAGCAATTAATGGCTTCTCAAGCGAATAAAGTGATCAAGGGTTTGGAACTGGTGATGGGGGCTACCGGTGCTAAGAAGGGATTCATTGCCCTCAAAGAAAAATACAAACCCGCCCTTGAAGCCCTACAGGCCAGGATCAAGGATCCAGGATCCAGGATCCAGTTATTTATCCTCGCCGATTTCTATCCTGCAGGGGATGAACAGATCCTGGTCTATGAGGTATTAAAAAGGATCGTCCCTGAAGGAGGGATTCCTCTTGATGTGGGAGTAGTAGTAGATAATGTAGGAACCCTCATCAATATTACAGATGCCATGGAAGGAAGACCGGTCACTCATAGGTATCTTACAATATCCGGGGCAGTGAAGGAACCGAAGTCAGTGAAGGTTCCGGTGGGGATGAGTGTGGGAGAGGTAATAAGATTAGCTGAACCCCTGATAAATGATTTTTCTATCTTGGATGGTGGGCCCATGATGGGGAAACTTATCGAGGATCTGGATTCCCCAGTTATGAAGACCACCACGGGATTGATTGTTCTACCCAAAGACCATCAGGTCATTATGAACAAGACCTTGGAGATGAGAAAAATCCTACGCAGAACTATGCTCTGTATGCAGTGTACTGACTGCACTGAGCTCTGTCCCAGGTACTTAATCGGCCATTCTCTGAAACCCCATAAGATAATGAGGCATGTGGGGTATGAGATGAGGAAGGAGCTGAATGACATTACTGCTGCTTTTCTCTGCTCAGAATGCGGCCTATGTAATCTATATGCCTGCCCCTTTGGTCTATCACCTTTGAGGGTAAATCAGGAGATTAAGAAGGAATTAACAGAGGCCAAGGTTAAGAATCCCCATAAAGGGGTGCCAGAGGAAGCCCATCCCATGATAGAGTATCGCCGGGTTCCCACAGAGCGGATTATCTCAAGAATCGGGATAGAAGAGTATAATGTAGATGCTCCTCTGGAGAAGAGAGAATATCGGACGAATCTCGTCAAAATTCCTCTTTCCCAGCATGTGGGAGCGAGGTCAATCCCAGTAGTGAAGTTAAATGACAAGGT
>JAHIPW010000085.1 GCA_018903055.1 bacterium | reverse complement strand
CCTCTCTCCGATTTTTAAGAGTTCTTTCATGTCCATCTCAAAACCAGTGACCCTATTGACCCACCTGGCAATCTGGGAGGGCTCCGCCCTTCCCATCAAAAACTTACAGATCCCCAAGGGGTTATAGACACTTAAGAAGTTCTGCAAGTTATAAGTGATCTGCGGCTTGCCATCCTCCTGAAACTGGTCTGGTGGTTCTGTATATCCCAGGTCCTCTATCTTCAATCCTCTATCGAGAAAATAAGTTAGGCCCTCTAAGTGGCAGGCCCCCCTTACACTCGTAGCATAGGAGAGGGCCATGGAGAAATGTCCCCTTGGATCGTGAGCCGGATAGTCAAGTCCCTTTGTCTGGGAAACAAATTCCATTGTGCCTTTGCCAATCTTTTTTGCTGCCTCAACCGGTCCATCTGCAAGATATTCTCCTACAAATCCTTCTCTTTTAGCAATCTGATTTATTAAAGTAATCATGGCCTTAGAATCTCCCCACTTTATCTCTAAACCACCAGTATCCTCTTTTGTAATCTTCCCTTTCTCATAGCACTCCATGGCAAAGGCAATAGTCGAACCAGTGGAAATGGTATCCAGTCCAAATTTATTACACAACTCGTTTACATAGGCCAGGAGTTCCAGATCATCATTCAAACAGTTTGCTCCCAGCATTCCCACCGTTTCATACTCCGGATAGTGGCCATAGAACTTCCCATACTTTCCATTGCCTTTGACAATCTTGGCACAACCTATAGGACAGGAATAGCAGTGATAGTGTCTCACCCATATTCTCTCCCTCATCCTCTGTCCGGATATCTTCTTAATCCCCTCTTCCCAGGAGCCGAGTTGCCAGTTCTTAATGGGGAGATCGGCGAAGGCCTCTACTGCTACAGCCCCTCCAGCAGTGCCAAATTCGCTCAACCCTTTTGCCTTCTCCTTTATTATTGGGATCTCCTTCTTCAATAGTTCCCTTAAGCCTTCCCAATCCTTAATCTCTGGTCTTTTATTTCCTTTTACTACGATGGCCTTTAAATTTTTAGAACCCATTACCGCTCCCGGTCCACCCCGGGCAGCGATTCGAGCATTCATTCCATCAAAGACAATGCTGGCCATTCTGGACAGGTTTTCTCCTGCCTGGCCGATTGCCGCTACAAGCGCCTTATCATCCGTCTCCTTCTTCAACAGCTCACTGGTCTCGAAAGTATCCCTTCCCCAAACACTTTCCGCATTTCGCATTTCGCATTTCGCATCATTAATCCAGAGATAGACCGGTTTATCTGATTTTCCTCTGATGATTATCCCATCATATCCCGTGAATTTGAAGTGGGCCGGCCAGTGACCCCCCACGGTGGCCTCATTCCATATCCCGGTAAGAGGGCTCTTGCTACAGACACTTAACTTACAGGCCGTAGGAACCATGGTCCCGGTCAAGAGGCCGGCCATAAAGATCAAGGGATTAGCGGGGTCAAAGGGATCGAGGCTTAGATCTGCCTCTTCAGATAATATCTTAGCCGCCAGGCCGCTTCCCATGAAGTACTTCTTAACATCCTCTTCCTTTACCTTTCTTTGGGATATCTTCTGAGTGGTTAGATCGACTTCCAGTATCTTTCCCTGGTATCCGTAACTCATCTTTCTAAACCTCTCGATGCGCAAGATTGCCACAGAAAAAATGAAAGGGTGAATCGGCGAATCGGTGAATCGGAGATTTTCTCCGTGTCTCCGTTTCCCCCTTTCTCCGTTTCAACATTCTTGGCGTCTGTGCCTAAATCACGCCCTCGTTCTTTAATGCTTTAATTCTCTTCGGGCCATACCTGAGATATTTTTTGAGGATCTCCTCCGTATGCTCTCCCAGTAACGGTGATCGACCAGGAATTTTATCCGAGAATCCAGCCATCTTTAGTGGAATTCCCGCCATCTTTATCTTTCCTGCTACAGGATGTTTAATTTCCTGGATCATATTACGAAATAGGATCTGGGGATGGCGAACCATTCTCTCCATACTATTTACTGGGCCACAGGGAATGCCCAATTCATTGAAGACGACCAAAAGTTTCTTGACCGTCTTCTTCCTCGTCCATCGCTCAATCAGAGATTTGAGGATTCTCTCATTCTTTAGTCTCTTCTTATTATTTATAAACCTGGGATCTTTCAGGAGGTCATCCCTTCCTATCGCCTGGCAGAAGCTATGCCATAGTTTCTCATTACCGATGGCGATTACCATATAGCCATCCTTGGCCTTAAACATGTCAAAGGGCGCCAGGGAGGGATGTCGCGAGCCGATGGGCTTTGGTGATTTTCCCGTAGCAAGGTATCTTATGATGGCATTCTCCAAAACACTAGCCACAGAGTCAACCATGGCCACATCGATTTGGGCACCCTTTCCCGTCTTACCTCGGTTATATAAGGCGATCATCACTCCATAGGCGGTGAACATCCCGGCCAGGATATCAGCGATGGAGGTCCCCACCCTTGTTGGTAGGCCATTGGGAGGGCCAGTAATGGACATTATCCCGCCCACTGCCTGGGCAACGATGTCATATCCCGCCATCCGGGATATGGGCCCGGTCTGGCCATAGCCAGAGGTTGAGGCATAGATTATCTTGGGGTTTATTTTCTTTATATCTTGATAGCCAAAGCCCAACTTCTCCATGGTTCCCGGACGAAAGTTCTCCAAGACGATATCTACCTTCTTTATTAATTTTTTTACAATCTCTTTTCCTTTTTTGTGCTTCAGGTTTAAAGCGATGGACTTCTTTCCCCGGTTGAGGCTCATATAGTAACCGCTTTCTCCTTTGATGAAGGGGCCGAAGAAGCGGGCATCGTCACCAGTTCCGGGCCTTTCAACCTTTATCACCTCTGCTCCCATGTCACAGAGCATCATAGCGCAGTATGGCCCAGCCAATACCCGGGTAAAGTCTAAGACCCTAATTCTTTTTAATGGCTTCTTCACTCTCTCCCCCTGAAATACAGACGGACTTGCTTCAAGCTGCAAGCCGCAGGCTGCAAGCTTCTTGAAGCCTGTGGCCGGTGGCATGTAGCCTGTAGCATCATTCTATAACCGCCAGAACATCTCCAGTATTTACCATATCTCCTTTGGCTACCCGAATCTCCTTTATTCTTCCCTCTTTGGGACTGAAGACCTCGCTCTCCATCTTCATGGCCTCCAGGATGAGAATGACCTCGTCCTTCCCTACCTGATCTCCCTCATTAGCCTCGACGCTTATTATCTGTCCGCTCATGGGGGAGGTAATGGCTCCTTCCTCTTTCTCTTTTAATCTTCCTATCTTTCGCCGGGGAGCGGCCTTCTCCGCCTCCTCTATTTCTAAACGATAAGTCTCCTGATTGACAGAGATTAGGGTAGGAAGACCGTTCTCCTCTTGTAAAGAGGAGATCTCATAGGAGCGTTTATTGACCAGAAGAGAGTCTTGGTCCAAGTCGACATGATATGGTCGGCCGTTCACAATAACTATTCCGGGGTCATTTACCTCTACCTGATAGTGACTACTGCCAATAACAACCCGGAATTTCATATCTTCCTTAACCTCGTTTGCCACTTGCTTTCGGTAAATCCTCTTTTCCAGAGATTTTCTCTCTTCTTCTTTAGTGGAGTCTTCTTCCTTTCCTGATAGGCAAGAAGACAACCAGTAATGACTGCAATCTTCTCTGAGGTTTGACTACTCGCCTTTAATCTTTTAAGTAATTTATGCCTCTCAATAAAGGAGAGGCTTATCCTTCCCCTCTGAAAGTCCTTTTCACATAAGATAGCCTTGTGCAGGGGGATGGTGGTCTTCACTCCTTCGATGATGAATTCATTCAAAGCGGCCCCCATCCTTCCTATCACCTCTTTCCTATCCTTCCCCCAGACAGTAAGCTTAGCGATTAGGGTATCATAGTATAGAGGAATAGTATATCCGGAATAGATAGAGCTGTCCACCCTCACTCCCAGTCCTCCCGGAAATCTCAGGTTTCCGATCGTTCCCGGGGAAGGGGCAAAGTCATTCAGGGGGTCTTCGACATTAATTCGACACTCCATAGCACATCCAACTATAGAAACATCTTTCTGTTTGAGATGCAATTTCTCACCATCAGCTAATCTTATCTGGGTCTTAACCAGATCGATGCCCGTTACTCGCTCAGTTACTGAATGCTCTACCTGGATACGAGCATTTATCTCAATGAAATAGAAGTTCTTCCTTTCATCCAGAATGAACTCTACCGTCCCCGCATTGGTGTATCCTACGGCCCGGGCAGCTTTTATTGCTGCCTCTCCCAATTTATTCCTTAAACCTTCATCGACTACGGGAGAGGGTGTCTCTTCCAATAACTTCTGATACCTTCTCTGTATGGTACAGTCCCTCTCTCCTAAATGGACCATCCTTCCCCGTTCATCGGCTAATATCTGGACCTCGATGTGCTTGGGATTCCTGATATACTTCTCTATATAGAGAGAAGGATCGTCAAAGGAAACCCGAGCTTCTAATCTTGCCACCTTTAAGAGAAAAGAGAGTTCTTTTAATCTATTCACCCGACGTAGTCCTCTTCCTCCTCCACCATAGACCGCCTTGATTATTACCGGAAGCCCTAATCTGCGGGCTAAATCCCGGGCTTCTTTATTATTCTTTATTGGTTCCTTTGAACCGGGTATTACGGGAACCCCGGCTTCCTCCACAATTCTTCGGGCCAAAAGCTTATTACCCACCATCTCCATGGTGAGGGAGTCCGGGCCGATAAACTTTATTCTGTTCTTCTCACATAACTTGACAAACCTGGGATTTTCTGCCAAGAAGCCATATCCCGGATGAATGGCCTGGGCACCACTCGACTTGGCAATCTCGATAATCTTTTCCATATTGAGGTAGCTTTCCTTGGGCTGGGGTCCTCCTAATAAATAGGCCTCATGCGCCAGCTTGACGTAGAGGCTCGCTCTATCGACTGAGGAATAGACAGCCACGGTCTGGATGCCCAGTTCCCGGCAGGCGCGAATGATCCGGACAGCAATCTCTCCTCTATTGGCAATGAGTATCTTCTTAAACATCTCTCCTCGCTTCGCTCGGAAATAACAAGTAATCCGTCTACGACGGAAACAAGTAACAAGTAAAAATGAAAAAGTAAAAAGTAAAAACTGATAACCTACTATCTCACTTTCCCACTTTCTCACCTGCCTGTCCCGTAGGCTTGTCCTTCGGGGCTCACTTTCTTACTTTTGTACTCTTCTTCTTTCCTACTTTGAAGGGGTGATGACTGCTAAAGGAAGACCAGCCTTGACTCTCTGGCCCTTCTTAATCTTTATCTCTTTTACCACCCCTGGGCCTGGAGTTACAATCTCATTCTCCATCTTCATAGCCTCCAGGATAAGGAGTGTATCCCCGGCTTTTACTCTATTGCCTACCCTCTTTTTAATGTCTATTATTATTCCCGTAATGGGGGCAATAATAATAATCTGGTGGGGAGTAATAATGGGTACCCTGGGAATAGGAAAACTCGCCATTCACCCTCCCTTCACTCGGAGATATCAGATGTCAGAAGTCAGATATCAGTTTGTTTTGTAGTAAGTTATTGCTGATTACATCAGCAATCTGAAATCAGATATCTGAAAACTGATATCTGGTTACTTTTACAACGGTATATTCCCATGTTTCTTCTGGGGTCTCGATTCTCCCTTTGAGGAGAACATCTCCAAGGCCCTTATGAGCTGGGGTCTGGTCTCATAGGGCTCAATGACCTTATCTACATATCCCCGGCGGGCAGCAACATAGGGATTGGCAAACTTCTCTGTATACTCCGCCACCTTCTTTGCCAAGACCTCTTGAGGCTTCTTAGAAGATGCGATCTCTTTCCTATAGATGATTTCCGCTGCTCCCTGGGGACCCATGACCGCAATCTCTGCCATAGGCCAGGCATAGACAGCATCTGCTCCCAAGTGTCTGGAACACATCCCAATATAGGCCCCTCCATAGGCTTTTCTCAGGATGACGGTTAACTTGGGAACTGTGGCCTCGGAGTAGGCATACAAGAGTTTTGCTCCATGTCTTATCACTCCCCCATGCTCCTGCTCCGTCCCCGGCAGGTATCCCGGAACATCGACGAGGGTAATCAGGGGGATATTGAAGGAGTCGCAGAACCTTATAAAACGAGCTGCCTTATCAGAGGAGTTGACATCCAATACCCCGGCTAAGACCTTGGGCTGATTGGCAACAATCCCTACGGCATAGCCATTGAGCCGGGCAAAACCGATGACCATATTGGGGGCAAAGTCGGATTGGATCTCAAAAAACTCTCCCGCATCCATTACCTTTTCAATGACATCCCTTATATCATAGGGCTTCTTGGGATTGGCGGGAATCAGATTGGCCAGGGTTTCATCCCGCCGATTGGGATCGTCACCCAAATCGACCATTGCCGGCTCTTCAAGGTTATTGGAGGGAATGTAACTTAAGAGCTTTTTCAGGAGACTGAAGGCCTCCTCTTCTGATTCACAGGCAAAATGGGCCACCCCGGATAATTGACTGTGGGCCATGGCTCCTCCCAGATCCTCCTGACTAATATCCTCACCAGTAACGGTCTTTACCACATCCGGACCAGTGATGAACATCCGGGAAATCCCCTTTACCATGAAGGTGAAGTCAGTAATGGCGGGGGAATAGACCGCTCCTCCCGCGCAGGGACCCAGGATGACCGAGATCTGGGGAATTACTCCAGAGGCAATGGTATTCCTATAGAATATATCTCCATAACCTTTTAGAGAATCCACCCCTTCCTGAATCCGCGCTCCTCCCGAGTCATTCATCCCGATCAGGGGGACGCCCATCTTCATAGCCAGGTCCATGACCTTACATATTTTCTGGGCGTGCATCTCTCCTAAGGAGCCTCCGGCAACAGTGAAGTCCTGGGCAAAGAGGCAGGCCCTCCTTCCATCTATGCGACCATAGCCCGTGACCACCCCTTCACTAGGAAGCTCTTTCTTATCCATCCCCAGTTCCCTTGCCCGGTGCT
>JAHIPW010000012.1 GCA_018903055.1 bacterium | reverse complement strand
GCCTCCAGGCCCGTGGCAATCACCGTTACCTTCAAGAGGTCCTCAAGTCTTTCATCTATTACGGCACCAAAGATAATCTGGGCATCGTCATCTGTCTCTTTATGGATAATGCTCATCACCTCATTTACTTCATTCAGGGTAAGATCCTTGGGTCCGGTGATGTTGATTAGGGCACCTCTTGCTTTCGTAATCGATTTTTCCTCTAAGAGGGGATTGGCCAGGGCCAACCGAGCAGCGTTAAGGGCGCGCCCATTTCCTTTCGCCTCTCCAAATCCCAAAAGGGCCTCTCCTTTAGAGTTCATGACCGTGTGAATATCTGCGAAGTCTACATTGACCAATCCGGGAAGGCTCACCAGGTCTGAAAGGGAAGAAACCCCCTGATAGAGGATGTCATCTGCAGGTTGAAAGGCCTGGATGATGGAATCCTCCTTCTTTACCAGTTCAATCAATTTTTGATTGGGAATGGCAATCAAAATATCTACCTTGGGCTTCAGCTCCTTAAGTCCCGTCTCTGCCACCAGGGCCCGCTTTCTTCCCTCAAAGGTAAAGGGAAGGGTAACGATGGCGATGGTCAGAGCACCCAGAGAGCGCGAGACCTGGGCAACGACTGGAGCAGCGCCGGTTCCCGTTCCCCCTCCTAACCCGGCAGCGATAAAGACGATGTTTGCCTCCTCCAGGGCCTCCCGTATCCTCTCCCTGTCCTCTAAGGCAGCATTTTTGCCGATCTCGGGATCGGCTCCGGAACCAAGGCCCTTGGTGATCTTACAGCCCAGTTGAATCTTCTGGGAGACTCGACAACCTTTCAGGGCTTGGGCATCGGTATTGGCCACAATGAGATCCACCTGGGGGAGCTTCCTGTCCACCAGTCTTCCCACAGCATTCCCCCCTCCCCCTCCCAGGCCAATAACCTTTATCTTTGTGGGAACCTGAATCTCTTCTTCAAATTCAATAGCCATTTCTTCCTCGCTATCGCTCGTCAGCACAGATATTCACAGATTGTCTACAGATAGCCACAGATCACAGATTCTGGGGAGTTACCTTTCCTGTAGATAAAAATGGTTTTCGGTCGTTAGTGTAAATAAACCTTTGGGGATGAAATTCCTCTTCACCAAAGTTTACTAAGTAAGCAATTTCGTATTTAGAGGCTTTCAAATATTCTATGACCTGTCTTTGGTCTTCTTTTGAAGTAACGGGTTTAGCTTTTATCTCAACTATTATCTTATTCTCTACCAGTTTATCAGGAACATAAATGGCTATCTTCTTGCCAGTATCAAGAGAGTAAATATCAATTCTTGGTTGAGATATATAACGAATATTCTTCAGTTCGAACTGTTCTCCCAGAGTCCGATCATAGACCCTTTCATGATGCCCACTACCATATTTATTGCGGACATCGTAGAAACAGCCCATTATCTTGTAACTTAATTCTTTCTCAAGAAAATCATTATTTTCTTTTTTCATATCACTTTATCTGTGATCTGTGAAAATCTGTCTTAAATCTGTGCGAATCTGTGCTTAAAAGAATTCTTTCAGCCACTCCTTCATCCTGTCTGTGATCTTGGTGAAGAGATGGTCCTCGGTGAACCTTGAGGGCCGGCCCTGAGCACGATATCTCAGGCCCTGCATAACCAGACCAATCCCGGTGGCATAAATGGGACTATTTATGTTTTGGGAAAGCCCCTTGATTCCCTGGGGTAGACCGAGCCTCACCGGGACATCGAGAACCTGCTCTGCTAACTTAACCACCCCTTCCAATAAGGAAGCGCCACCGGTAACGACCACTCCGGCATTGACCAGGTCCTCATAGCCGGTCTTCCTTATCTCTTCATTTACCAGGGAGAATATCTCTTCCATTCTGGGTTGAATTATCTCGCTCAGGACCCTCCTCTTTAAGGGGTGATCCTTCCTTCCCCCAATTCCGGGAATATAGACCATCTCCTCCTCTCCCACTAAGGAGCTGAGACAAGAGCCATAGCTTTTCTTTATCCTCTCTGCGCCACTGATGGGAGTGGAGAGGCCGATGGCGATGTCATTGGTTACCTGTTCCCCTCCCACAGAGAGAACCGCAGTATGCCAGACATTCCCCTCCAGGAAGAGGGTGATATCTGAAGTCCCTCCTCCGATGTCCACCAGAACCACTCCCAGCTCTCTCTCCTCTGGAGTTAGGACCGCCTCTGCTGAGGCCAAAGGCTGCAAGATAATGTCTTCCACCCGGAAGCCGGCCCGATTGACGCTCCTTACAATATTCTGGGCAGCAGCCACTGCTCCGGTGACGATGTGAATCCTAGCCTCCAGTCTCACTCCGGACATACCCACTGGTTCTTTAATTCCATCTTGATCATCGATACTAAAGTCCTGGGAAAGGACATGGATGACTTCCCTGTCCGGGGGTATGGCTACCACCTGGGCAGCGTTCATTGCCCGCTCCACATCGCTCCTGGTAATCTCCCTACCGGGATGAGCAACAGCCACCGCCCCGCTCCTGTTTAATCCCTCGATATGTCCTCCGGCAATACCGGCATAGACCCCGGTTATCTCAAACCCAGATTGAACCTCCGCCTCCTCAATTGCCCTGGTTATGGATTGGACAGTATGTTCTAAATCGACCACCATCCCTTTGCGCAAACCCTCAGAGGGACTGAGACCCAGGCCCAGGATCTCTATTCTTCCTTCCTGGTCTCTTTTCCCTACAATGGCACAGATCTTGGTAGTGCCGATGTCCAGTCCAACAACAAAGTTTTCTTTCGCCATTTCTCCTCGCTAACGCTCGTCGATTAAGATTATATTTTTCAGAGACTTATTTGCGTTCCTTGACGATGACCTTATTCTTAAATCTTAAATCAATATATTCCGCTTTCTTCTTTTCCTTATTTAGGTGAATGAGCACCCCCTGGAGATTGAGGAGTTGCTCCCGGAAGTTCTCTCTTCCCATCCGAACCCGAGTAGCCTCTATGGTATAGAGGGTTATTCCATCTTCCACATTTATTTCTGAGACCTGGCCATAGAGGTCTCCCTTCAGGGAGAGAATAACCTTCAAAATGTCCAGAGCCATCTTGAGACCGGTAGAATTTGATTCCTCGCCAATGACTATTTCGCTTGAACTTATTCCCGTGATAAGGGGTAGATCGATCTCTTTCGGAGGCTCTATCAGTGGGAAAGGAACGCCTGAGACATCTACTCCCAGGAAGGAATCCTTTTGATTTATCAGGGCGATGGGCTCCCTCTCCCTGACCTGGATGATGACCCTCTTTGGAGGACGACGATGGATGATGGCCTCGGCAATGCGCGGATGGATTTCAATTCGTTTTCGTGCTTCTTTTAGATCGATGTAAAATATATTCTGAGGAAGATCTAAGGATAGAAGATCGAGGATCTCCTTCTCTTTCAGCCGATTCAATCCCTGGATATCGATCTCCTCTATATTAAAACTCGAAGAGGTATGAAGAAACTCATAGAACCACTTCCCCAGAAATCCCAGAGAAGAGACAATGATTAAGATGAAGAGTAATTTAAGGGTATTCTTAAAAAAGTTTTTTATTTTCTTTCTTCTTCTTTTAAAATGCTTTGGCCGGGGGGTGATCCTGAGATTTCTAGTGCGGTATTTTTTCATTATCTCAGTGAACGGTGAACAGTGAATAGGATGAGGGTGTGTTGTGTGTTGTGTGTTGTGAGTCGGGTTGTGGGAATGGGGTTGAGTTTTATTCCCTCACCCTCACAACTCATCCCCGACACACTACTCATTACTCATCCCCACCCCTTGCTTTTACTTTCTCCCTTTCTATAGCGCCATCTCCAAGATTTTGAGTACCAGATTATCGAAACTGATTCCCCTTTTTGCTGCCGCCTGAGGAAGGAGGCTGGTAGCGGTCATACCCGGTATGGTATTGAGCTCTAAGAGATAGGGTTTATTCTTCTTATTCACTATCATGTCCACCCGGGCGAAGTGACGGCAGCCCAGGGCGTGATAGGCAGTAAGGGCTATCCTCTGCACCTGAGAATAGACTCTCTTGGACAAGCGAGCGGGAATGATGAAGTCCGTCAGCCCCTTAATATACTTCGCCTCATAGGTATAGAAGGCATCCTTTGGCCGGATCTCAATGACCGGCAGGGCCTCATCCCCCACTATCCCTACCGTTACCTCTTTCCCTTCAATATACTCTTCTATTATGATCTCCTCGTCATATCGAAAGGCCTTCTCTAGGGCTTTTTTTATATCCCTTTTATTATGGATGATAGAAATGCCTATGGTTGAGCCCTCGCGAGCAGGCTTGATGACCAGGGGCAAAGGGAATTTAAGATCCTGGATTCTGGATCCCCGCCTTTGGCGAGGCTCGCCTTTGGCGGCTGGATCCTCTTTTTTCAAGACTTGAAACTTAGGGACAGGGAGCCCATGGAATTTAAAGACTTTCTTGGCCTGGGCCTTATTCAGGGCCAGGGCACTGGCCAAGACTCCACTTCCTGTATAGGGAATCCCCAATAATTCCAGAAGGCCCTGTATTGTTCCATCCTCCCCTCCCCTTCCATGGAGAGCAATAAAGGCCAGATTAATTTTCTCTTTTAAGAGTTTTTTAGCAATATCTTTATCGACATCTATGGAGATTACTTTTAATCCCTTTCTCTTTAGGGCTTCAATAATTGCCTTCCCGGTCGAAAGCGAGACCTCTCTCTCAGCAGAGGTTCCACCCATGAGAACCGCTATCTTCATTTTCTTGAGTCTCTTTAATTTTTCATTTTTCATTTTTCATTTTGCATTTTGCACTTTGCACTTTGCACTTTCATCAGTCCTCTCCCCAAGTCTCAATCTCTGGCTCCAGATCTATTCCTGTCTTTCCCTTCACTTCTTCCTTTATTATTTTCATAAGGGTAAGTACATCCTCTGCTCTTGCTCTTCCCAGATTGAGAATGAAGTTGGCATGGACCTTAGAGACAGAAGCTCCTCCTATCCTCTTCCCCTTGAATCCTGTCTCTTGAATGAGGGAACCGGCTGGAGTCTTAGGATCTGGATTCTTGAAGATACAGCCAGCATTGGCTGTCCCCAGGGGTTGGGTCCTTTCTCTCCTGTCTAAGAAAGCATTCATTCTTTTTAGGATCTCATCTTCTTTCATTCTTTCCAATCTCAACTTAGCATTCAGGATTATGCTGTTCTCTTCCAAATGGCACCGACGATAGCCAAAGTTTAGATGGTTGGCTTTTAGGTCCTTCACTTTACCTTCTCCAGTCATCACCCTGATACTTTCAAGCCTCTGAGATACGGAAAAGGCTTCTGTCCCAGCATTGGTTGCGATGGCCCCACCCAGACTTCCCGGGATACCGACAGTAAACTCCAGACCCCCCAATCCTTTGGAGGCCGCCATCTTTATTAGAACAGAGAGTCTCACCGCTGCTCCGGCCAGAAGATCATTTTCGAAAAATTTTACACCCTCAAAACCTTTTCCTAATCTTACTACTATCCCTCTTATCCCTCTATCCCGAACCAAGAGGTTTGTTCCCTGGCCCATTACTTTTAGAGGAAGTCTTCTCTTTTTGCTAAAAAGAATAATCCCTTTTAGATCCTCTATGTCTTGGGGAATGACGAGGCAGTCAGCCGGACCACCAATGTTAAAAGAAGTATGCCTGCTCATCGGCTCATCGAACTTTACCTCTCCTTTCACTATCTCCCTAATCTCTTCTCTCCAAGACATCCCCGGCCTCGCTTTGCTCGGAAGGAGATCAGGATATCAGGACATCAGGGTATCAGGAAGTTCCCGATTACCCGATAACCCGATTACCTGATCACCCTAATTTCCTGAGGAGTTCCTCCCCCACCCAATAGACATCCCCGGCTCCTAAAGTAAGGATTAAATCATTGGGCTCTAATATTTTTAGAAGGTGTTCAACTATTTTATTTAAAGAGGCAATATATCTCACTTCTGGTTTCTTTCTTTTAGCCATGAGGGGGAGTAGGCTCTTGGTCTTTACTCCGGGGATGGGCTTTTCACCCGCAGGATAAATCCTGGTGAGGATCAGAATATCCAGTCCTTTAAAACAGGTGGCAAACTCCTTTAATAGATCCCTGGTTCTGGTATAGCGATGGGGCTGGAAGATGCCCACCAGTCTTTTCTTTGGATATCTCCCTTTAATGGTGGCGAGCGCCGCTCTCACCTCTGTGGGGTGGTGGGCATAATCATCGATTACCAAGATAGATTCTTTCTTCCCCTTGATCTCCAATCTCCTCTCTACTCCCTTGAGGTTTTTCAACGCCTTCCTGATATTAATAAAGTCTATACCCAACTCCAGACCCACCCCAATAGCTGCCAGGCTATTCGAGACGTTATGGATACCGGGAAGACCCAGGGTTATTCTTCCTAAGTTTTTCCCGTAATAAATGACACTAAATTCCACTAATCCTTTTTTTGTTCTCTTTATTCCTCTGGTCACAATCTCCGCTGGTCCCTTCAGGCCATAGGTAAGATACCTCTTCTCCAGCCGGGGAAGAAGATCCCGAATATTGGGATCGTCAGAACAGAGTATGGCCAGGCCATAGAAGGGGACCTTATTGACGAACTCCAGGAAGGTCTCCTTTAGCCTCTTTAGAGAGCCATAGTAATCCAGATGGTCCTTATCAATGGAGGTGACGACCGCAATGGCCGGGGAGAGATGGAGAAAAGAGCCATCCGACTCATCTGCCTCAGCCACCAGGAAATCCCCCTTGCCCAGATTG
Organism: bacterium; assembly: GCA_018903055.1. Taxonomy (GTDB): domain Bacteria; phylum UBP18; class UBA7526; order UBA7526; family UBA7526; genus DRGV01. The sequence continues at coordinate 2,920 of JAHIPW010000012.1, read as the reverse complement.
GCTGAGCTCCTCGTCCTCTTCAATATTCCCCCAATGACGAATGTGGGATCCAGGCCTCCCTTAGCCAATACCCTGGCCACCATAGCAGTGGTGGTCGTCTTTCCATGTGTACCAGCAATGGCGATTCCCTCCTTCATCCTCATCAGTTCGGCAAGCATTACCGCTCTGGGAATGACCGGTATCTTGGTTGCTATGGCAGCCTTCACCTCCGGATTGTTGGGAGGGATAGCGCTAGAAGTAACTACTACATGGCAGGGACCAACCTGGGAACCCCTATGGCCAAGATAGACTTTTATCCCTAAATTTTTAAGCCTTTTGGTTACCTGGTTCTCTGTAATGTCTGAGCCGGTTACCTTATAGCCCAGGTTGAATAGGACCTCGGCCATGCCACTCATCCCGGCCCCCCCAATGCCAATGAAGTGGATTCTCTCTACCTTCTTAAACATCCTTCCTCACTTTTATAAAAGGCTTGACAGGGCTGAAGAAGGCCTGAAAAGGCTAATAAAGGCTCAAAAAGGCTTTTTGCTATAGTCCTTTCCTGCCCTTTATAGCCCTTTGCGGTCCTTTTCTGCCTTTTTCTTCCCTAATCTATAGATGGACTCCACTACCCTATCCGTTGCCCAGGGCATTCCCAGCCCCCTACTTCTCTCCCTCATCTTTTTCAATCTCTCTCTATCTTCCATCAACCGCAGGATGCTATCTGCCAACCTCTCTGGGGAAAGGTCATTTTCCAATATTACCATAGCCGCCCCCTCCTTGGCAAGGAAGCAGGCATTATACTCCTGATGCCTCCGCGTAGCACGGGGATAGGGTATGAGAATAGCGGGTAGACTGCAGGCAGTGAGTTCGGCAAGAGTAGTCGCTCCCGCACGAGAGATGACCAAATCTGCCGCTCCATAGGCATCAGCCATATTATGCAAAAAGGGCTTTATGAGTAAAGGAATCTTACTACTTTTGGCGGCCTGAATGAGGTACTCGAAGTCGAAAAACCCAGAGAGGAGGATGATCTGGAGACCCTTTCCTTCTAAGAGACCTTTCTTTAGGATTTGAGCGAGACAATAATTTATGGCCTTCGCTCCCTGGCTCCCGCCAAAGACTAAGAGATTGAACTTCCCAGAATAAAGTTTAAGGTTTTTAAGTGCTTTTTTTCTATCTCGATCCAAGATTTCTATCCGTATAGGATTCCCGGTTATTTTTACCTTTCTTTTCTTAAAATATTCTTTTGGCTCGGGAAAGGTGATGTCTATCTCTCGAGCAAAACGAGAGAGGAAGCGATTGGTCAGGCCAGGATAGAGGTTCTGCTCATGGATCAGCAGAGGAATGCGTAAAAAATAGGCTGCCAGAGCAACGGGGGCGCTGGAATATCCTCCGGTACCCACTATTAGCTGGGGCCTGAAATTAAATAAAATGGGAAAGGCCCGGAAGAATCCCATAATGAACTTAATTCCAAATTTGAAGATGGAAAAGGAAAACCTTCTCTTTAAGGGCAGGACCGGGATGCTTTTAAATGTAAAACCTTCCCGAGTGATGATCTCTCTGTCCAGGGCCTCTTCTGCTCCTACAAAGAGGATTTCGTGATTCTCTTCTCTTAGGCGATTAGCGATAGCCAATGCCGGATAGATATGGCCCCCCGTCCCTCCCCCAGTTATCAGAATCCTCATCTCTCCTGCCTCGCATGGCTCTGCAGGGAGATGCTTAAGAGAATCCCCACTCCCATTAGAGAAAAGATCAGGGAGGAGCCACCAAAGCTTATGAAGGGCAGAGGTATCCCTTTGGTGGGCAGGGTTCCTGTGGCTACCCCGATATTAATCATGGCTTGCAACCCAATCCAGGTAGTTATCCCTAAGGCCAGAAGGCTGCCGAAGAGGTCCGGAGCCCGGCGAGCGATTCTAGCTCCAAAATAGATGAATGCTCCAAAGAGTATGATGACCGCCACCCCTCCCAAGAATCCCAGCTCCTCACCCAATATAGCGAAAATGAAGTCGGTATGGGGGGCAGGGAGGTAGAAGAGCTTCTGGGTTCCTTCTCCTAGACCCCGGCCAAGGATCCCTCCCGATCCTAAGGCAATAAGGGACTGGATGATCTGATAGCCATCACCCAAGGGATCGCTCCAGGGATCGAGAAAGGCCAAGATCCTCCTCTTTCTATAACCGACCTTGTTGATGAGAAGCCAGATGCCGGGAAGGGCAACGAGGAATAGGGAGAAGAGATGTCTTAGGCGCACTCCAGAGACGAAGAGCATCCCCAGAATAACCACCAGGATTATGAGGGCCGTGCCTAAGTCTGGCTGGCGGAGAATGAGGATGAAGATAGTCCCTAAGATGATGAGCGGGGGAAGGAAGCCGTAGACCAAGTCTTTTATCTTCTCTTTCTTTCTGGAGAGGGTATCTGCCATATAGAGAATGAGGATGAGCTTGGTTATCTCTGAAGGCTGAAGGGTGAAGTCCCCTATCCTTAGCCACCTCCGGGCACCAGCAACTTCCTTTCCAAACTGGGGAAAGAGGACCAAGATAAGTAAGAAAAGAGTAAGAAGGAGCAAGGGCTTCAAGAGCTTGGGTAGGGCGCGGTAGTTAACCCGAGCAGCAAAGAACATCCCCACCAAGCCCAGAAAGACCCAAGCCATCTGGCGCTTTAAAAAGAAATAGGGATCGTTATATCTCTCCAAGGAGATGATGGCACTGGCACTATAGACCATAATGATCCCTATGCTTATCAGGGCCAGGGTTATTAGAAAGAGCCCGAGATGGGAAGAGATTTTCTTCATTTTAATTCCCTTATCGCTTTCTTAAATACCTCTCCTCTTTCCTCAAAGTCTTTAAACATATCATAACTCGAGCAGGCTGGAGAAAGGAGGACAATCTCCCCCTCTTCAGCCAATCCAAAGGCAATATCTACTGCTTCTTTCATATCTTCTGCCATC
>JAHIPW010000084.1 GCA_018903055.1 bacterium | reverse complement strand
TTACAAGGGTTACACGGGCTACAAGGGTGGAAAGGGTTTATACCCCTGTTACCCTTGCTTCCCTTGTTCCCCCTGCCACCCTTTTTGTTTTAGATTCTCTGGAGATTAGCATACTTTAGCGCTATCTTTTTCTTCTCTCCTCCAGCAAAGACGACTTCTATCTTTCTATCCTCACCAAAGCCTTCGGCCTTAATTATCTTTCCCTTTCCGAAGTCCGGATGAATGATGGTCACCCCCACCTTGAACCTCTCCCTCCTGAAAATAGGAGCTGCCTCCCCGCCTACGCCAAGGCTTCGGCGGGCAAGCCCTTCCACACCTGTTTCAGCGATGAACCTCGAAGCCAATCCCCAGTAGGTATTACCATAGAGTCTCCTTCTATCGGTATAGGTTAAGTAGAGATGCCTTTTGGCTCTGGTAATACCAACATAGCACAATCTTCTTTCCTCTTCAAGCTCTTTCTCCTCACTGAAGGCATTGGAATGGGGGAGAAAGCCCTCTTCCATTCCCGCGATAAATACCGTATCGAACTCCAACCCTTTAGCATTATGCAGAGTCATCAGAGTAACCGCTTTTGCCTTATCGTCCCAGGTATCAATATCACTAATCAGGGAGACATCCTCTAAGAATACTTGGGCGCTCTTATTCTCACTCTTCTCTTCAAACTGATGGGCAGCATCCATTAGTTCCTTCAGGTTCTCAATCCTCATCTCAGAGGTAAAGGTATCCTCTTTTTCCAATTGCTTAATATATCCTATCTCCTTAATTAACTTATTGATCAGTTCTCCCACCCCCAGGTTCTTTGCCAATTCCATATATTTAAACATTAAATTCCTGAAATTTTTTACCAGCCATTGCGCTCTTGGAGAAAGACCCCTTACGTTCTCAATCTTCTTCACTCCCTCCCAGAGAGTAATCTTATTCTTGTTCGAGAAATCCACTATTTTCTGAACGGTGACCTTCCCTATTCCCCGAGGAGGAACGTTCATAATTCTTTTAAGGCTCAAGGAATCCTTGGGATTTATCAGGACCCTTAGATAAGCTACTATATCCTTTATCTCCCTGTGCTCATAGAAACCGAGAGCACCCACTACATTATAGGGAATCCTTGCCTTGCGGAAGGCATCCTCCAGGACACGGGATTGGGCATTCACTCTATAGAATACCGCCATATCATGATAAGGAATTCTTTCCTTTCTATGAAGGCGTCTCGCTTCATCCATCACATATTCTGCTTCCTCCAGTTCATTGGGTAGTGCCTGCAAAACAGGAGCTGGAACCTTTCCCTCCGATGCCTCTTCGGCATCCACCGTAGAGGTGGATGAGGCGGGCTTTTTGTCCTTAGGAAGAATAATCTTTCCCTTATCCTTGCGCCTCTCCTCATTATAGACAATTAAGTTATTTGCCAAATCAATAATAGGCTGGGTTGACCTATAATCCTCCATCATATTCAGCACGAATACCTCCGGTTTGCAATCCGCATAGTCTTTCTCAAACTCCAGGATATTTCTGATGTCTGCGCTGCGGAAGGCGTAGATTGCTTGATCTTCGTCCCCCACCACGCAGATATTCTTATACTTGGAAGCAAGTAGTTTAGTGAAGGCATACTGAGAATGGTTGGTATCCTGATACTCATCGACCAGGATATGGATGAACCTCTCCTGATACTTCTCCAAAACCTCTGGTTTCTCCCGGAAGAGTTCTACGGTCTTCATAATTAAATCATCGAAATCCAAAGCATTATTCTTAAATAACTTCTTCTGATAGTGCTCATAAACCTTAGCCGCCATCTCCCGATAAAAGTCCTCCCCCCTCGCCTTGGTATAGATGATATAGGATTCGTAGTCTATCAAATTTTCCTTCGCTCGACAGATAGCGGCGGCAAAGGCTGGTGCCCGATACTCCTTGGGATCGATCTCCAATTCCTTCAAACATTCCTTGATCAAGTTCAACTGGTCCAGGTCATCATAAATGACGAAGTTCCTATCAAAACCAATCCTATAGATGTCATGACGAAGTATTCTAGCGCAGGTAGAATGAAAGGTCGCAATCCAAGGCATTTCACTCACTTTCCCCGTTTCCCCGTTTCCCCGTTTCCCCGTTTCTGCTGTAAGTAACCTATACACCCTCTCCTTCATCTCATCCGCTGCCTTATTGGTAAAGGTAACCGCCAGGATATTAAAAGGGTCCACCCCTAACTCTTTTATGAGATAAGCGATGCGATAGGTGATGACCCTCGTCTTCCCGCTGCCTGGCCCAGAGAGAATAAGCACCGGACTCTGTACCCACTCCACCGCTTCCCTCTGCCTCTCATTCAAATCCTTCAGAATATCCATTTCAGTTCACTTCTTTTTCAGTTCTACTACCCTGCTTGGGCGACTAACGTTGTCAAGCATCCATCCTATATAACTTTTATTAAACCATCTAATCATAAAAGGATTAGGTTTGATACTTCTCAAGAATTCTCCTTGCTTGTCAAATACCTGAATCCTGTGATTAATACCGTCTGCTACATAAATATGGCCATTCGAATCCACTGCTATTTCGTCAGGAAACCAAAAATCTTCTTCCTCCCTTTCTCTGCTTCCAATACTCATTAACAAATTACCTTGGGAATCGAACTTCTTCACTCGCGATACTCTTATCTCCTTCTTGCCTTCGATTTCCTTATCCATAACCAAGACATAAATATTGCCTTCTCTATCAACTTCAATGTCCATGGGCAATTGTCCTAAATATGCTAAATCCTTTTCTTTTAGGCTTTTGAATACTTTTATAAACTTGCCAGTATTATCAAATTTTTGAATCTTATGCAACCCGGTAATATAGATATGGCCTT
>JAHIPW010000011.1 GCA_018903055.1 bacterium | reverse complement strand
ACCGTAGGGAAATCTGAAATCAGCCCGCCCCGCTTCGCGGAGCGAGGCCGGGGAAAACTGTTTTCCGTTCTCTGTTTTCTCTACTGATTTCTGTTTTCCCTGCCCCGTAGGCTTGTCCTTCGGGGTGACAACCGATTTCTGTCCTCTACCGATCACCGATAACTGGTCACCGATTACCAAATAGTGATAGGCAGAAAGATAATGCTTTCTAAACTCGCTTTAACTCAAGTTCTCAAGACTGCTTTAGCAAATGGGGGAGATTTTGCTGAGGTCTTCATTGAAGAGAAGAAGACCATCGGTATCTCCTGTGAAGAGAACAAAATCGAGGTCGTCTCCTCAGGAACTGATAGCGGTGTGGGCCTGCGACTAATCTTTAAGGATAAAACATTTTATGCTTCTACGAGTGAATTAACCAAAGAAAGCCTCATCAAAACTGCCAAAACATTGAGTAAAGGAATATCTGGTAGACCAAAGAAGATAAAGATTAATCTCCAGCCAGCTAAAGCAAACGTTAATTTTAAGATACGGAGGCTTCCTTCAGAAGTCAAGATAGAAGAAAAAGTAAGAATTGTAAAGGAAGCCAATAAGAGAGCGCGCTCCATAGACAAAAGAATTAAACAGGTAATGGTTGGCTATGGAGATAGCATCAAGAAGATTACTATCGCTAATTCAAATGGAACCTTAGCAGAGGATGAGAAGATACAACTCCTATTCAGCGTAACGGTTGTTGTTAAAGAAAAAGGAATTCTACAGACGGGAACAGAGACCAAAGGAGGATTTATCGGCTGGGAAATATTCGGTGAATTTTCTCCAGAAGCGATTGCCACTATCGCTGCGAAGAGGGCTATTTTGATGTTAGAAGCCCAGAAGGCACCGGCCGGGGAGATGACCGTTGTCTTATCCTCTTCTGCGGGAGGGACCATGATTCACGAGGCCATCGGTCATGGCCTGGAGGCAGATATTATACAGAAGGGGGCCTCAAAATACTGTGGCAAGATGGACAAAAAGATAGCCTCATCTCTAATCACGGTTATCGATGACCCCACACTTCCCAATAAGAGAGGTTCCTACAGGTTCGATGACGAGGGGAACCCTTCCCAGAAGACGATCTTAGTCGAAAATGGAGTATTAAAAAAATATCTCTATGACTATCTGACCGCTAAAAAGGATAGAGTAGAACCGACAGGAAATGGCAGGAGGCAGTCCTATCACTACCGACCCATCCCTCGAATGAGCAATACCTATATCGCTCAGGGGAAAACAGATCCAAAGAAAATTGTTAAGTCCGTAAAAAAAGGATTATTTGTCAAGAAGATGGGTGGGGGACAGGTGGATTGCGTAAATGGTGACTTCGTCTTTGAGGTTGAAGAGGGCTATCTCATTGAAGATGGTAAGATAACCAACCCAGTCCGGGGAGCAACCTTAATAGGTAATGGCCCAGAGATTCTGAAAGAAATCGATATGGTGGGAAATGATCTTGGTTTTGAGATAGGAACCTGTGGCAAAGAGGGACAGGGAGTTCCGGTCTCGGATGGCCAGCCTACCCTGCGCATCCCAAAGATTATTGTGGGAGGAACGAGGAAATAAGATTTGAGGGCAAATTTTATTTACATAAAGCGAATTTGTCTAAATGTATAGATTTGACAAAATATGTGGTCTGTATTATAATGTATTCAGTTTAATAAACACTTAATATATCGGAGTTCGTAAAATGAAATACAGTAAAAAAAATAAACTAAAATATGAAGGTCTCTCAAAAAATGAAATATATCTAATATCCCGAGCAGAATATGAGAACCAAAAACTGATTACTCGAGAATTTACGTCAAAATTATTTAATAATAACAAAAAAACGGACAATATTCTCGACAATCTAACAAGAAAAGGCCGTTTATTACAGATTGAAAAAGGTAAATACTTTGTTGTCCCAATAAAAGCTCCTAACCAATTATGGATGCCAAATGAGTTTATCGCAGCTAAGTATTGGATTGGTGATGCCCCTTATTACATCGGCTATTTCACAATGTATAATTACTGGGGATTCACTGACCAGATCCCTCAGACAATT
>JAHIPW010000083.1 GCA_018903055.1 bacterium | reverse complement strand
TTCTTATTTACTACCAGAGAAGCACACTTAGGGTCTCTTAAGACCTTGGGATCGCCCCCTGCTTTTCGATAGGCCCGGGCCATACTCTCATAATCGCTCATCCCATTACTCCTTTAGTTTACCAGGAAACTTATGGGTGGGACATGGTTTACAGTGTAACTTAAAGTAGTCCATCTCCTCCTTTGGCTTTCCTGTCTTAAGAATCAAGCCATCACACATCAAGGATGCCCTATCAGAGATGGAGGCCATCTCTTCCCGATGGGTAATAAGGAGTATGGTACTTCCCTCCTTCCTCATACTCTTTATAACATTCAGGATATCATCGAGAGAGAGCATATCGATCCCGGAGTCCGGCTCATCGAGTATGGCTAACTTGGGTCTCATAGCAATTACACTGGCCAGTTCAATCCTCTTTCTCTCTCCTCCAGAGAGGGTATTATCCACTGCCCGATCCAAGAACTCTTTGGGATTTAAGGCAACTAACTCTAAAGCGTGGGCTATCCTCTTGCTATCTTCCCTATTTCCCACCCCATTAGAAATCCTCACTAAAGGTGAGGCATCCGTCCCCTTTGGGGTCGGATTATTTCTAACGGGGTAAATCCCCAAAGAGAGATATTCTCTTGCTGATAGTCCCTCAAACCTTGCTGATTCCTGCCAGGCGAGGGTCAATCCCATCCTCGCCCTCTCGGTAATGGAGAGATTGGTAATATCTTTTCCCAGAAACTTAATTATTCCTTCCTGCGGCCGATAACCTTCACTCCCCATAAGGCAGTAGGCTAAGGAACTCTTGCCTGCGCCATTCACTCCTAAGATGGTGTGAATCTCACCCTTCTTAACTACAAGATTTATTCCCCGTAGTACGGGGTGTCCATTTAGAGTCAGTCTCAAGTTTTTTACTTCTAACATTTAAACCCCCAAGACGCGGATTTCTTTTTACTGCTTACTGCTTGGGCTTTAAGGACCGCTGATTACCGCTGATAAATAAGAACCTGCTTCGCAGAACCTTGTTTACTTCTTATTTAGACGAGGCAAGTGAAGTGCGTCGTCGTAAATCAGCGCCCATCTGCGTTTTGATCTGCCCCTCGGATCCTGCCCCTCTGGGGTTCTCGTCCCGAGACCCCATTCGGGGTCGAGGGAAAGGATTCTCGGGATCCTGAAGGGCGTAAATCTGCGTATTAGCCGCCAGCAATAGGGGGAAAGATGTGTAAAATATCTCCTTCTTTCAAAGCGGTCTTTTTAATCTCTTTCCTATCCACGCTACGACCAGAGAGGAGGAGGATATAATAATTCTTTATCGTTCCGTCGGAATTATAGAGCTGATCGGTAAATCGAGAACCAAACTGCCTCTTCAACTCCTCTAAGGCCTGGGCCACGGTAGGGGCATCCAGGGAGACCTTGCTCTTCCCTACCTTCTCCCGCAGGGTAGTATAAAAACGAACCGTAATCTGAGCCACTAGACGGCCTCCACTTTCTTGACTTCCGGGACCTTGGATTTAATGGCCTTTTCTACTACATCTACCAAGGTCATCTGAGCCGACGGACAGCCAACGCAACCCCCAGTTAATCTCACCTTGACCACGCTCTCCTCTGTCACCTCAATTAACTCTACACCGCCACCATGCATGGCCAACATCTCTCTTACCTCTTTCAAAGCCTCCTCAATCTTCTCCTTCAACCAGCACCTCCCTTTCTATCCATTTTAGATAGTTCTTGTTGCCCCCAATTATGGGCAGAGCAATTACTTCCGGAACCTCATAACTATGTATCTTCTTGACTAAGGTGATAATCCCCCTAAGCATTTTCTTCTTTGTTTTGGCTAATAGTAAAACCTCAAGAGAAGAATCTATCTTGCCTTTCCACCAGAAAAAAGAGTCCACTTTAGGAATAATATTTACACAGGCCACCTTTCTCTTCTCTAATAATACTTTCTTTATTTTTCCTGCCTCTCTCTTCGAAGAACAGGTAATCATAACCACAATACTGTCGGTCATTCTTCCTCCTTCTCCAGGATTATTCTTTCTCCAGGAGAGACCTTTTTGAACCCCTGGGAGTCACCTAAGAGACGACCCACTAAATTGACCCCGCTGGCTGGCCTGATCTCCTCTCCTTTACTTATTGGTGTGGGACCAAAGAAGATACAAAAAGCAGGACCTTGAGGCCAATAGCCTAAATCACCCTTCTCCACCACCTCTTTAGGGTCATCCAGTTCTGCCTTTACCGGTATGGAGAAATAGATTTCCTCACCCCAGGTATTAACTTTGGCCTTAAGGGGTAAAGCATCCCAGATAAGGGAGGCGGTCTTTGATTCGTTCAATTCCGCTGACATCTCTATTCTACCTGCTTTAATCCGAATCCTCTTAGCCATTTTTTTCTCCTACTTTTAGATCAATGATCTCTGCTGTTCCCTCTTTGGCATCGAGATATAATAAACGATTGCGCAGGGGCCTCCCAATTCCCGTTAGTATCTTCACTACTTCCTGTACCTGCCAGGAAGTAATCATGGTGGGAGTGGCAGAAGGATTGCCGGCGGTAACCTCATCCCCTCTCTGGGGATACTCTTTCTTCTTGCCATAGATGAGAGAGAGCCCTTCATCCTCTGGAAAGATAGTCATGGCCTGACCAACGAATCCCGCAATGGCACCATAGACAAAGGGGATGTCCAGTTCCTTAGCGGCCTTTGCTACCATAAAACGAGGGGGAAGAAGATCCAGCCCATCCACCACCACATCCGCGCCCTTCAGGACCTCTTTTACATTCCCTTTCGTAATGGTATCGGTATAAGAGGTAACGATAAGGCTGGAGTTTATGGACCTCACTCTATCTGCTGCTATCTGGGCCTTATACTTACCAATATCCTTCTCAGTGGACATGAGCTGACGGTTCAGGGTGGACTCTGTAAAGCGGTCATTATCAGCGATGATGATATGGCCGATGCCCTGTCGGGCCAAGAGCTCTATTATTCCTCCCCCCAATCCACCAGCACCAATGACCGCTACCGTTGATTTGAGAAGTTTAATCTGACCCTTCATCCCAATGGTCCCGATATTTCTCTGATAACGCAGGGGAACGATTTCATTCTTTAGGGCAGTGAACTCCACTTCCTTTTTAGAAAGATTAAACTCCTTTGCTACCACTTCAACAGATTTTAGAGAGAGCCCCCGGTATTCCTGGCCATTGGGTGCCCTATGCCTCTCCTCCAGTTCCTTCAAACGCTTGATAAGATTTTCCATTATTCCTCCACTTCTAGGCGGTCGCCTGCTTTTACACTTCCTCCCTTAACTACCCGAGCGAAGACCCCTTCTTTGGGCATGATACATTCTCCTAGACGTCTGAAAATGGCACAGGGAGCAGGACACTCTTTGCCGATTTGTGTAATCTTTAAGACGATCCTCTTCCCAATAAGTATCCTCTGCCCTTTGGTCAGAGAGAGAAGATCGATCCCTTCGGTAGTGAGATTCTCAGCAAAATCGCCTGGGCCCACCTTTAGCCCCTTCTCTTGCATTCTTTGGATACTTTCTAAGGCCAAAAGGCTCACCTGGCGGCCAGAGCCAGCATGGGCATCGCCCACCAGGCCATAATCCTTGCGCAGGTAACCAATGGCGATCTCTTTCTTGGCCACGCCTTTTTTCTCACTTCTTAAAACGGCAACTATTCTGCCCATCTTCATAATCCCTGGTAGGGGTTGACATGAACCAGGACATTGGCAACTTGTTCCACTTCCCTTAATATCTTCTTTTCTACTTGAACAGCAATAGCGTGACCTTTTTCTACGGTTAATCTGCTATCCACCTCAATCTCCAAATCAACGAAGATATCCAGTCCGCTGCGGCGCGCTCTCAGGCTGCTTACCCTTTTAACCCCTTTTACTCTTAAGGCCTCTTTTTCAATCCTCTCCCTGATTCTCCTATCAATTGTGGCATCCATCAACTCCCCAGTCGTAGTGAGGAATATCTTTATTCCTACCATCATGATCAGGATACAAACCACTACCCCAGCTAAGGGATCGAGCCATCTCCAGCCAAGGAGCCTTGCCCCTCCAATCCCAATCATTGCTGCTAAAGAAGCGAAGACGTCGCTTCGGTGATGCCAGGCATCGGCAATAACAGCGCTACTGCCAATCTTTTTTCCTATTCTGAATTTATATCGGAAAAGTAACTCCTGAACTATGATGGCTATAAGAGCAATCCATAGGGTGATCATTCCGGGAGTAACTAGAGTTTTGGTAAAGATAGTCTTGAGGTTGTCTATCCCAAAATGGGTACCGATCAGAATGAGGATGATGGCTACGGTTTTGGCAGCGATGGACTCTGCTTTTCCATGTCCATAGGGGTGGGTCTTATCGGGGGGTCTCTTTGCTATGCGAAGGCCAATCAAGACAACAACTGAGGTCAGGACATCAGAGAAGGAATGGAGGCCGTCTGACAATAGGGCCCGGCTGTCGCCCCAGTGTCCTACTATTCCCTTTGTTAGGGCGAGTAAGAGTAAGACCAGTATCCCTATTCTCGTCCCTTTCTCTCCCTTTTTATACTTCAGTTCATTTCTCATCAGACTATCTTGCCTTCCCCCGCTCTTTAAGTAGTCTTTCTATGGCAGCAATATCTTTTTTAGAAAGTGCCCATTCCCCAGCGAGGGCGGTCTCCTCAATCTGGGAGGGGTGTCGGGCGCCTACGATGGCTGCCGTTACTTCTGATTTACGCAATACCCAGGCCACTGCCAGCTGGGCTACGGTTCTATTGTTCTCCTCAGCGATAGGGCGCAAGCCTTCAACCAGTTTGAGATTGGCAAAAAGTTCCGGTTCCTGGAAGTGGGGATTCTTTGTCCTTCGCCAATCATCCTCAGGCAAATTCTGGATACTTTCTTTAGTATACTTACCGGTAAGCAGACCACACTCCATGGGACTATATACGATTACTCCAATATTATGGGCTTGGCAATAGTTCAGTAACTCATCCTCAATACCACGATTAAGCATGCTGTAGGGTGACTGAAGAGATGCTACGGGATGGATGGGGCGGATACGCTTGAGCTGTTCCACATTGAAATTGGATACTCCGATATAGCGGACCTTCCCTTCTTTTATCAGATCCGCCATAGTGCTCCAGGCCTCCTCTATCTCTCGGTCAGGGTCTGGCCAGTGAATCTGGTAGAGGTCGATTACATCAATATTCAGTCGTCTCAGACTGGCTTCCACCTCACGGCGAATGCTTTCTCTCTTCAATCGACCAGAGATCTTTCCTCTCTTGTTCCAGATCAGACCACACTTGGTAGCTATGATGACCTTCTCCCGCAGGCCCTTGATGGCCTGGCCCACCCCCTTTTCAGAGTGACCAAGTCCATAGACCGGGGCAGTATCTATCCAGTTTACTCCCTGTTCTAAGGCATAGCGGATGGTAGCGACTGACTCTTCATCGTCCTGGGGACCCCAGCCAAAAGCCCAACCCCCGCCTCCTATGGCCCAGGTACCTAGTCCCACGGGGGATAACTTAAGATCTGTGTAGCCTAATCTTCTTCTCTCCATTTAACAAGACTATACTTTTTTAAGATACTCCCGTTTCGTTCGGAATCTGAAACAAGTATCGGATTGAACTTCCGATACTCTAAAGTATTGTAACATATACGAGTATTTCAATCAAGTATTAATAAGAGATTTCTGAAAAAGTCAGAAATCTTGATTACGGTGATTAAACTAAAGATTACAATGATGAAAAGGTCTCTGGGTATTTTTCAGGGCCCTCAATAAAGATCTTTTATTCCATCCCTTTAAAAGGCCTCAGGGCTCTTTTCAAACCTCCCTGAAGATAAGCAATGGCCACCCCATAATTAGTGATGGGAACCCCTTTCTCCTTAGCCTTAAGGATTCTGCCAAGCATCTCTTTTCTATTTAGCATACAGGCTCCACAGTGAATGATTAATCTATACTTTTCTAAATCTGGTGGAAAATCGTGACCGGTTACTACCTCAAAATCTATTTCCTCCCCTATCCTTTCGCCAATCCAGCAGGGTATCTTCTTTCTTCCGATATCATCACCAATAGGATGATGGGTGCAGGCCTCAGCAATTAAGATTTTATCTTCTGGCTTCAGTTCTCCTATCTTTTCGGCCCCTTTGGCCAATTCTCTTAGATCGCCCTTAAAACGGGCAAAGAGGATGGAGAAACTGGTCAGGGGAATATCAGAAGGCGTAGAAGCAAAAACCTCAGCAAATACCTGCGAATCAGTGACCACGAGTGCCGGGGCCTTTTTCAGGTTAGCAATTGCCCGGGATAACCCTTTCTCATTCACTACTAAGGCTTGAGCCTTTCTATCCAGTATCTCTCTTAAGGTCTGTACCTGAGGCAGGATGAGCCTTCCTTTGGGTGCTTCCTTGTCTATAGGGATGACCAAAATGACGGTATCTCCAGCCTCAATGAGATCCGCAATGATGGGGGGAGGGTTTAGCCAATCGTCGGGCAATAGTTTAATAATTGCTTCTTTCACTCCAGTAGTAACTTTCCAGCCTGCCTGTGCTGGCGCGGCAGACAGGTCAGGAGAAAGAGCACAGGTTTCGATATGGGGAATCTTTTCCTGATCTAGCCTCCCTTTTATCTTCTCGTTAACAGAGAAAAGGTCTATCTTATTGAAAACGACCAAAAGGGGTGTCTTTCTTTTATGAAATTCCTGAACGATTTTATCCTCATACTCTCCCCAGATATCGGCCTGAGTAACGAGGAGGGCCACATCAGTGCGCTCAAAGACCTGATAGGTCTTAGCCTTTCTCAAGTCTCCCAAGGCCCCCAGATCATCTATGCCAGCGGTATCGATGAATAGGATCGGGCCAATGGGTAATAGTTCCATGGCTTTCTCTACCGGATCCGTGGTAGTGCCCGCGGATTCAGAGACGATAGAGACCTCCTGCTGGGTAAGAGCATTGAGCAAGGAAGACTTGCCCACGTTCCTCCGGCCAAAGATTCCTATATGGAGGCGAATGCCTTTTGGTGTCTTTTCCATTTTAAAGAATCTCCTCGTGCAGTGGAAATTTTCCTTCCGGCCTCAAGAATTATTGTCTTTGCTTTTTCTAAATCTACCCTTGTTTTATTATCGTAAATAATATAATTTTTTCGCTCTTCTTCCGGGGTAAAATCGGGCATAATGACATTTGCCCCAGACCTAAAAGCCAAAACCTGACCATACGTGGGATTTAGGGTGGACAGAGCAGTAGTAGCGGGCAGGTGAGTATATTTAGTAACTATTCTTGTTAAGGCTAAAACCTTTAAAGTCAAATCTAAATTGCCCGAAGGATGGTTACGCAAAGGGGTATCTTTCTGAGAAATAAATGGTCCAATTCCTGCCATATCGACATCCAATCTCTTCATAAGTAAAATATCATCTGCTAAATCTTCCAAGGTTTGATTTGGTAAACCTACAATGTTGCCCGCACCTATTTGATAATCTAACTTTTTAAGATATTCCAGAATTTGGAGTCTTCTTTTTAGTGTCTGTCCAGGGTGAAATCTTTCGTAAAGTTTGAGGTTTGCCGTTTCATGTTTTAATAAATATCTATCAGCCCCGACATCTTTGAAGGCTTTATAGTCATCGAGTGGCCTTTCCCCTATAGATAGAGTTATAGCAATCTCCGGATTTTCTTCCTTTATTTTCTCTATAATCCTACAAAGCACCTTTTGGCTAAATCCGAAATCATCTCCGGATTGCAAAACAATAGTTTTTACCCCGCATTGAGTTATCTCGTTTGCTAATTTTATTATTTCATCAGGTAACATCCGGTACCGGCGAATATTTTCATTTTCCCGACGTAAACCACAATATAAGCAACTCCGACAGCAGTAATTAGAAAATTCAATTATGCCTCTAATATGGACTTCATCATCAAGGTAGGTTTTTCGCACCCGGTCTGCTTCCTTAAAGAGTTCCTCCGGGCTTCCTTCTTTTAATCGCTCTATAATCTCTTTTCTCTCCATCAAGATGAAACTCCTGAAAAAGATGCAAACGGATTATGATAGCGCGTTTCACTTGCCCTGTCTAATAAAGACGCGCTGGAATAACAAAGTTCTTCGCGAAGCGGAGGCGTCTTTATTATGGCGGATGCAGACGGAAACTTCTTTTCGATGGTTTATCCGTTTGAACCCCGCACCTTTGCCTTTTCAGGAATTACTTTCTAAAAAGGTGCGGGGTGAATCCGCTCAAATCTGTCTGAATCCGTGAGTTTTTCAGATATCTCTTTAGAAATAGAGATCCCTCTCGCCTTCTCTTATTTTGGCCAGTCTTTTTTTAACTACCTGCTTGCGTCTTTGGGGAATCTTCTCCAATTCTTTCTTAATTAGATTCTCTCCTATTCTTTTCGTCTCTGGGGAA
>JAHIPW010000190.1 GCA_018903055.1 bacterium | reverse complement strand
CTTTTTACGTACATCTTTGCTTTAGGCAGAGTCGGCTTTTCTATAAACTTTTCTACCTTGTATGCCTTTTCATTTTGCATTTTGCGTTTTGCGTTTTGCGTTATTTTCAGGTATCCAAATTCTTGCGCCGCGCGATTTGGGCGGATTCCTATTGTTACCAGGACATCTGCCTCCTCGGCTTTCATAGAGGCCTCTTTCATTGCCTTCAAAAAACGGCTCTTTTGCCCCAACATCTGGTCGCTGGATAAAACCCAGGTAACTGCCTCAGGGTCGCTCTTTTTAATTATCACCGAGGCAAGGCCAACGGCTGCGGCTGTATTTTTGACCAGCGGTTCAACCAAAAAATTTTTCCCGGGCAAAGCCGGTAGTTGCTTACGCAGGCTGTGGGCATAAATTTTGTTGGTTACCACCCAAATCCTTTCTTTCGGTATTTGTGTTTTGATTATATTAAATAAATCCTGAGTCGGAGAGCATTTTTTTCCTATACAAAGAAGTTGTTTAGGAAGCCTCTTTCGCGATTTCGGCCAAAACCTTCTCCCCCATCCGCCTGCCAGAATTACTGCGTGTATCATAGCGCGTGCCTCAGCCTCCTCACAAATCCTGTCACTTTTGGCACCAGGGCCCTTCGCCCTAAATTCCTTTCTATAACTTTAATGATTGCGCTGCCTACGATTATGCCGTCAGCCACACGGGAAATTTCTCTGGCCTGCCTGGGATTAGAAACCCCAAAGCCGACGCAGACGGGTTTAGTGGTGATTCTTTTTATCCGGCGCACCTGTCCGGCCAATTCCTTCGGCAGGCTTTTTCTCGCTCCCGTTGTGCCGGTCAAAGAGACATAATAGATGAACCCCGAACAATTAGAGGAGATTCGCCTTATTCTTTGCGTATCTGTTGTGGGGGCAAGCAAAAATATAGTGGCAAAATTATTCTTTCTCGCCGCCTTAATCTAGTCGCCGGCCTCCTCCACAGGTAAATCCGGGCAGATTATCCCATCTACTCCGGCCAGGCTGGCCTGTTTGACAAAATTTTTGATACCGAAGCGATAAACAATATTATAATAAGTCAGCAGCGCAACGGGTAGCTCAGTCTTTTTCCTCAGCCTCCTCACCAGTCGAAAGACATCGGCTAAATTTACCCTGTTTTTTAAGGCGCGCGCCGAAGCTGCCTGAATAGTCGGCCCGTCAGCCAGAGGGTCGGAGAAAGGCACGCCTAATTCCAGAATATCCACGCCCAAACGGGCAAATTCTAAGGCAAGCCTCTCGGTTGTAGCTAAATTTGGGTCGCCGCAAGTTATAAAGGCGATAAATGCCTTTTTCCTTTCGCGGCGAAGCTTCCTGAATTTCCCTTCAATCCTATTCATCGAATAATCTCCTTGACAATATCCACATCTTTATCCCCGCGGCCGGAAAGGCAGAAAACAATGATTTTGTCTTTTCCTAATTGCGCGGCGCTCTTTTTAAGATAGGCAAGGGCATGGGCCGGCTCCAAAGCAGGGATAATTCCTTCGGTCTCCGAGAGCAGCCTAAAACCCTCTAAGGCCTCTTTATCCGAAACAGCCGCATATCTGGCCCGGCCTGTCTTTTTATAATAAGCGTGCTCCGGCCCCACGCCGGGATAGTCAAGGCCGGCGGCGATTGAATGGGCCAGGTTTACCTGTCCGTCTTTATCCTGCAAAAGATAACTTTTACTGCCGTGTAAAATGCCCAGCTCGCCTTTAATCAAAGTAGCTGCGTGTTTTCCTGAACTCAGGCCTAATCCGCCTGCCTCTACACCGATAAATTTCACTTCTTTGTCCTTAAAGAAGGGGTGAAACAGGCCGATAGAATTTGAACCTCCGCCGACGCAGGCAACTAAATAATCGGGCAGCCGCCTTTCCTGCCGCAGAATCTGCCTTTTGGCCTCCCGGCCGATAACGCTCTGGAAGTCTCTGACCATTAAAGGATACGGGTGCGGCCCCACTACCGAGCCGATAATATAATAGGTATCGCGCACATTAGTTACCCAGTCGCGGATAGCGTCGTTACAGGCATCTTTTAATGTCTTTGAGCCGGAATGGACCGGTATCACGCGCGTCCCTAATAATTTCATCCGAAAGACATTCAAGGCCTGGCGGCGGATATCTTCTGTGCCCATATAAACGTCGCAG
>JAHIPW010000082.1 GCA_018903055.1 bacterium | reverse complement strand
GAGCATCCCCACTCCCAGCTCATTGCCACCCCCGCCACCCCTAAAAGAGTAAAGGAAGAATTGGTGGGTTCCAAGAACTACTTTGAAGCCAAGGAGAGATGCATCTACTGCGACATCCTCGCTCAGGAAATGGATAGTGGGGAGAGAATAGTCTATGAGAATAGGGAGTATGTCTCCTTCTGCCCCTTTGCCTCGCGCTTCCCCTTTGAGATCTGGCTTCTTCCCAAAAAGCACAGTCCCGATTTCTGTTGTCCCACCACTCAAAAGAACATTCCTTCCTTAGCCGAGGCCCTTAAGACTACCATGCAGAAGTTAGCCCGGGTTCTGAATAACCCTTCCTATAACTATCTTATTCACACCGCACCCAATCGGGCACCGCGGGCTGATTATTGGCAGACCATCGATCAAGACTTCCACTGGCACTTTGAGATTATGCCTCATCTCGTTCGGGTAGCGGGTTTCGAATGGGGGACCGGCTTCTATATCAACCCCACCGCTCCGGAGGAGGCGGCTAAATATCTTCGGGAGGCAAGGGTATGAAACCCCGCCCCTCCTTTTCCCCAAACCCTAACCGTAGGCAAGGGAGGGGCGGGGTGAAAGTATATGAAAAATAGAAAAAGTCACATTAATAATTTTAGAGAAGGAGGTGCGGGATGAAGCCCTTATATGTAGCCCTCCTATGGCATATGCATCAACCCTATTATAAGGATTCCCTTACCGGCTCTTATCATCTTCCCTGGGTGAGGCTCCACGCCCTTAAGGGTTACTATGATATGGCCTTTATGGCCCAATCCCATCCCGAGGCGAGATTAAATTTTAATCTCACTCCCTCTCTCCTTAAACAACTGAAGGATTATGCCCAGACGGATATCCAGGATAGATATTTAACTCTCTCTGAAAAACCAGCCGGGGACCTGGAGCTCGAAGAGAGAAAGTTCATCTTAGCCAACTTCTTTATGGTCAACTGGGAGACAATGCTCACCCTCTTTCCCAGGTATCAGGAGTTATTGGAGAAGAGAGGTCGTCAGTTTACTAGTGTGGAGCTAGAAAAGAGTGCCCGCCAGTGGAAGGAGGGGGAGATACGCGACCTCCAGGTCCTCTTCAACCTCGCCTGGTTTGGCTATGGACTGCGGAAAGAGGAGAAAGAGATTGATTCCCTCTTTAAAAAAGGAGGCCATTTTTCCGAAGGAGATAAGGAACTGGTTCTAAAGAAACAGCGGGAGGCTATAGCACGGATAATACCTATGTATCGCAAACTACAGGAAGAAGGAAGGATTGAGATATCAACCAGCCCCTTCTACCATCCTATTCTGCCCCTGCTTAATAAGGACGATCCCCGTCAGGAGTTCGACTTTAAAGATGACATCCCTACCCAGATGGAATCTGCCATCTCCTTTCATAAGGAGCTATTCGGCCTTTCTCCCCGGGGATGTTGGCCCCCAGAGGGAAGCGTCAGTCAGGGCATTATCCCCTATCTGGTAGAAAGGGGTATAGAGTGGATAGCCACGGATGAGGAGATTCTGACCGAATCCCTGAAAGCCGCCGGAGGCGAGCTGCGCCCCGATGGGCGAGGGGAGAAGAGAGAGGATATTCTCTATCAGCCTTTTCAGTATCAGGGGTTGACCATCCTCTTTCGCGATAAAAACTTTTCTAATACCATAAGTTTCAACTGCTATAAAGAAGATCCTCAGGTAGCGGTTAGAAACTTCCTGGGCGGCCTGGCGGGAATAAGGGAAAAGGTCAATCACTTGCCTGGTGACCATTTAATTACCCTGGCTATGGATGGTGAGAACTCCTGGGAGTATTATAAAGATGGAGGAGAGTCCTTCTTAAATGGCCTCTATTCTGGTGTTGCCCAGGACCCTCATCTAAGGATGATACGCATAGCGGACTTCTTAAAGGAGCATCCTCCCTCATCTACCCTATCCCGGCTAATCCCTGGCTCTTGGGTAAGCCATAACTTTGACATCTGGATTGGAAAGCCAGAGAAAGACCAGGCCTGGCAGTATCTCCATAGGGCGCGAGAGTTTCTCCTCAAGGAGAAAGAGAGAGATGAAAAGGCCTGGGATGAGCTCTATGCGGCAGAAGGGAGTGACTGGTTCTGGTGGTACGACGATGACTTTAGCTCCGCCAATGATCAGGCCTTTGATGAACTATTCCGCACCCACTTAGGGAATGTCTATAAGTCATTGAAGAGACCCATTCCCCATTATCTTAAGGAGTCCTTGATCTCCCTAAGGCCGGGTACCCCCTTAAGAGAGCCCTCGGATCTCGTTACCCCGCTCATTGACGGCAAGATAACCAGTTATCACGAATGGTTAGCGGGGGGATGGTATCGGGTAGGGGGGCGGGGAGGGACCAGACATCGGGGGCAGAGCGTCATTAATGGGATAGGGTATGGTTTTGATCGCTCCCATCTCTATCTCCTGCTTGAGGTTAATATGGAAGAGGCCCAGCTAAGTTCCCCCCCTTTTTCCTTCTTTGTTACCATTAAGAAACCGAGGCCCTTTAGGATAGAAGGGACCTTAAAGAGAAATAGTAAAGACTCCCTAGTATGGGACTTGAGCAGCGGCGCCTCCATGCTCCTTTCTACCGCCACCAGAGGCGAGCTTCGCCCCGACGATGGGCGAGTAGCCATAGATGAAGTGGTAGAGATTGCCCTTCCCTTCTCCCTCCTCAAGATAAAGCCCAAGGATGAGGTCCTTTTCACAGTGGGCATCGGGCGCAAGGAAGCCCTGATAGAGGAGTGGCCCAAGCATAGATACATCTCCCTTATAATCCCTGATGAATACGAGATCAGTTCCCGATGGAGCGTCTAAGATGGACGAGAGGAAATTCCACCTTTTATTCGGTGTTCACAATCATCAGCCAGTAGGAAATTTCCCTCAAGTCTTTGAAGAGGGGTATAAGAAGGCCTATCTTCCCTTTATCGAGGTCCTGGAGAGGCATCCTGAGGTCAAGGTCTCTCTTCATTATTCTGGGTCCCTCTGGGAATGGATAGAGAGTGAGCATCCCCATTTTTTAAAGAGGATTAAAGACTTGTTAGAGAAAGGGCAGATTGAGATCTTAGGTGGAGGATTCTATGAGCCCCTTCTCCCCTTAATTCCCTTAAAGGATGTAAAGGGGCAGATTGGGATGATGAATGACTTTAT
>JAHIPW010000081.1 GCA_018903055.1 bacterium | reverse complement strand
CTCTCCTATTCTTTTCGTCTCTGGGGAAGCATAATCCTCTAAATATTCAGCAAAGGTGAAAAGGGCATTGGGATGACAGAAGTTTTTAATGAACCCGCGCTTGGCAAAACCCATAAAATGATCCCCGGTTCTACCCAATCGGTAGCAGGCAGTACACCAGGAAGGAATATAGCCCCAGTTAGAAATCTCTTTAACGAATTCATCCAGAGAACGCGGGTCACCGATCTGAAACTGTTCCCTTTCCGGGATATGTTCCAGATAGGTTTCTTTATAACCACCGATGCCGATGCGCGTTCCAGCATCCGTCTGGGAGACCCCTAAAGGAATTACCTTCTTTCTTATTTCGGAATCTTCCCGGGCGGTGAGGATCATTCCGGTATAAGGGACAGCCAGCCTTATGATGGCCACCAATCTCTTGAAATCTTCATCTTCTACCCGGTATTCAGGATTTTCTAAAAAGGGTGTGTCTAAGGCCTTGCAGAGACGGGGGAAAGAGATGGTATGGGGGCCAACCCCAAACCTCTCCTCTAAATGCCGGGCATGATAGATGAGCCCCATCACTTCAAACCTCCAATTATAGAGACCGAAGAGAGCCCCTATCCCCACATCATCTATACCAGCCTCCATAGCCCGATCCAGGGAGTATAATCTCCAGAGATAATTATGCTTAATGGTCCCTTCCGGATGGAGGGATTCATAGGTCGGTCTATGATAGGTCTCCTGAAAGACCTGAAAGGTCCCGATCCCCACCTCCTTCAACCTCCTTAGCTCCTCCACCCTCAGGGGGGCGGCATTTACATTTACCCTCCTGATCTCTCCCCTCCCATACTTAGTTTGATAGATGGTACGAATAGTCTCTACCATAAAATCGATACCGGTAGAAGGATGTTCTCCATAGACCACGATCAACCTCTTATGCCCCATTCCCTCTAAGATCTGGACCTCTTCCCTTAATTCCTCTAAAGTTAAAGTCTTTCTTATTATAGACCTATTATCCCGGCGGAAGGCACAGTAGAGGCAGTTGTTACGGCACCTATTGGAAATGTACAAGGGAGCGAAGAGGACCAGGCGCTTTCCATAGATCTCCTCTTTGATGCACAAGGCCAGAAGAAATATCTCTTTTATTAATCCCTCATCCTCACAGTTTAATAGTGTGGCCACCTCTTCTGGGAGAAGTCCCCTCTTTTCTTTTGCTTTATCAAGCACATCCCTTACTTGGGAGGAAGAAGGATGAGCCTGCTCTCTTAATACCCTAAGAATCCCTTCTTCATCGATGAAAGAGGTTGACTCTTTCTTTTTTAATAGAATCTCCATGATAAACCCCGTTAGAGATTTCACAAAACGTCTTTTTGGGAATATGAACATTATTAAAGCGTTTATTAATTCTTGAACCTCTATATAAAACCCTGTTAGGACAATTCTCTAACGGGGTAAACCTTTTTAAACCCGGATCAAAGTAGACTTGACCTTAACCTTCTTGAGCATACCCAACTTCCCGGTTAAGGCCCCTATCTCATCGGTCGTTCCATCGACAATGATGGTGATGATATTTATACCCCTTGCTTTATAGGGAACCCCCAGGCGGCCAATGATAATCTCTCCATATTCATTTAAGTAGGCATTGACTTTGGGAGCTACTCTCTTTCGCTCTTCTACAATAATCCCAATTACCCCGATACATCTTTTCATAATCTCCTCCCCTGCAACCGCAAAAGCGCCGAATTTTAAACAAAGGCGCAAAGAAAAATAAAAAAGGATAGCCCAACCTTCAAGGAAAGGATTGGGCTCTCATTAAATCTTTCAAGCCCTTTGGTTCAGAATCCATCTTCCTTCCCGTAGGCTTTTAATAAATATTAATTCAGTACCGACTTCTTCTGGTATAGGTGGTGTGCAGAAGATGATGGGCCTTCTTGCTCAAGGGCTTGCCCAGGTATTCTTTATAGAGAGCGATGACGGCGGGATTCTTATGCGCCCGGCGCAAGGTAAGTCTCTTATCCTCCCTGTATAGAGAGAGACCCCTCTTCTCCCGAACTTCTCTGGTAGTGGGAAGGGGCTGCCCTCCCCCTCCGACGCATCCCCCGGGACAGGCCATTATTTCAATGAAGTGATAGGGACTATTACCCTTCTTCACCTCCTCAGCAAGAAGAGAGGCATTGGCCAATCCATGGGCAATGGCTACCTTTACTTTAGTACCATTAAGTTCTATCTCGGCCTCCCTTATTCCCTTAAAGCCCCGCACCTCTTTAAACTCTACATTCTTCAGTCTCTTACCCGTAGCCACCTCATAGGCGGTGCGTAGGGCGGCCTCAGTCAACCCCCCAGTAACGCCGAAGATGGCTCCCGCTCCACTATAGATGCCCAAGGGAGAATCGAACTCCTCCTCGTCAATACGGGCAAGATCTATCCCCACCTCTCTCAGCATGCGGGTCAGCTCCCGGGTAGTGAGAGAAGCATCCTCATCCTGAAAGCCACTATCCCTCATCTCGGGACGTTTCAATTCAAACTTCTTGGCTGTACAGGGCATAATGGAGACTACAAAGATATCCCTGGGATTAAGACCGGCTTTTTGAGCATAGTAGGTCTTGGTAACTGCTCCCGCCATCTGCTGGGGAGACTTACAGGTAGAGAGATGGGGAATGAGCTCGGGATAGAAGTGTTCCAGATACTTTATCCAGGCCGGGCAACAGGAGGTAAACATGGGTAGGGTCCCCTTTTGAGTAATCCTCTCCAAGAGCTCGTGGGCCTCCTCTGTGGCAGTAAGGTCAGCGCCGAAGTTAATGTCAAAGACCTTATCGAAGCCTAATCTGCGCAGGGCGGCAGCCAACCTCTTACTCACCAGGCTCCCGGGCTTCATCCCAAACTCCTCCCCAATGGTTCCTCTTATCGCCGGAGCAGGTTGCACCACAGTAAACTTCCTGGGATGGGACAGGGCTTCCCAGACCTCATCCACTGCGCTCTGTCCCCTCAAGGCTCCGGTGGGACAGGTCAGGATACATTGGCCACAGGTGGTACACTCCACATTGTTCAGACCCTTGTTAAAGGCGGTCAGGACCTGGGTCTTTCCTCCCCGATTAACAAAGTCTATCACCCCTACCGCCTGAATCTCAAGACAGACCCGGATACACCGACTACAGAGAATGCACTTATTGGGGTCACGAATAATGGCGGGAGAGGAGAGGTCGGGTTCGTAATGGTACTTCCTTCCCTTCTCAAACTTGAGTTCCCGCACCCCAATATCATGGGCCAGCTTATATAGTTCACAGACCTGGCTCCGATTACAGATAATGCAATCCTCAGGATGGTTGGCTAAGAGTAGTTCTATATTCATCTTCCTGGCCCTTCTCACCCGAGAGGTGTTGGTCTTCACTCTCATTCCTTCCTCTACTGGAGTAGAGCAGGAGGCCTCCAACCTCGGCATTCCCTCCACCTCCACCACACAGATCCTACAGGCCCCATAGATGGAGAGCTCTTCATGATAACAGAGGTGGGGGATATCGATACCAACCTTCCTGGCGGCCTCAAAGATAGTGGTTCCTTCAGGTACCCTTAGCCTTTGATTATCGATGGTTAAATTAATCATCTTAAGAAGACTCCTTCCCCAGAGGGCAGATTCCGAAACGGCATCTTCTTTCTCTTATATGCTCTTCGAATTCATCCCGGAACTTCAAGATAGCGCTCCTTACCGCATTCAAGGCTGCCTGACCCAACCCACATCTCGAGGTATCATACATTACCTCCTGAAGTTCACAGAGGAGTTCCAGGTCAGATAACTCCCCTCTCCCTAAAGTAATATTGGTCAAAAGCTCTCTGGTCCTCTTCGTCCCTTCCCGGCAAGGAGAACACTTCCCACAGGATTCATAAGCGAAAAATTGAGCGCATCTCCGGGCAATGTCTACCATACAATGAGTATCATTCAGAATAATTATTGCTCCCGAACCGAGCTGGGAACCCCGCTTGGCAACAGAGGGCCAGTCCAGAGCAACGCTCAGATCCTTTCTGGTCAAGAAGGAA
Organism: bacterium; assembly: GCA_018903055.1. Lineage (GTDB taxonomy): Bacteria > UBP18 > UBA7526 > UBA7526 > UBA7526 > DRGV01. The sequence continues at coordinate 1,572 of JAHIPW010000081.1, read as the reverse complement.
CTGGAGACACCTCCCGGAAGGATGGCTTTTAACTCTCCTTTTACACCCTTTCCATAATCTATCAAGAGTCTCTTCAATTTTATTCCCGTGGGAAGCTCATAATAGCCCGGCCTCTGAATATCGCCCGAGAGACAATAGATTTTGGTTCCCGGAGTCTTTTGAGAACCGATTTTAAGAAACCACTGAGCCCCTTTCAATATAATGTCTGGAATATTAGCTAAGGTCTCCACATTATTCAAGACAGTAGGCTTATTCTGAAATCCCTCAAAGGCCGGAAAGGGAGGTTTGACCCGGGACTGGCCCTTCTTGCCTTCTAAGGAGTCTAAGAGAGCGGTCTCTTCCCCACAGACATAGGCCCCGGCTCCCCGATAGAGAGAGATGGAGAAAGAAAAATCTTCTCCCAGAATATTCTTTCCTAAAAATCCTTTCTCTTCTGCTTCTTTAACTGCTTCTTTTAATATCCTATAAGCCTGGAAATACTCTCCCCGAATATAGATATTTCCCTGCCGGGCACCTATGGCATAGCCACAGATAGCCATCCCCTCCAGTAATAGATGGGGATCCTTCTCTAAAATCTGCTTATCCTTGAAAGTCCCTGGCTCCCCCTCATCGGCATTACAGACCACATACTTGGGAATATCCTTTGCTTCTCTGGCAAACTCCCATTTCAGACCAGTAGGAAAGGCGGCCCCTCCCCTTCCTACCAGGCGTGATCTCTCTACTTCTTTAATCACCCCTTGGGGATTCATCCCCTTGAGAACCTTCTTCAGGGCCTGATAGCCTCCGGCCTTTAAGTAGGTCTTCAGTCTTCTCGAATGAGGCCGATGGATGTTCTTCAAGACAATCTTCGTTTCTCTGAATTTAACGGGGTTCATTTGAAGCCTCGAATAATCTCTTTTACTTTCCTTTTGGTTAGATTCCCATATACTTCGTCATTAATCATCATGGCCGGTGCCTGATCACAGAGACCCAAGCAGGAAACCGGTTCTAAGGTAAATCTCTTATCCGGGGTGGTTTCATACTCCTTGATTCCTAATTCTTCCTTGAGGGTTTCTAAAATCTGGTTACCCCCCCTCAGATAACAGGGAAGACTAACGCAGACGCGGATGATATTCTTTCCCTCTTTCTTTAGACTGAAGAGGGAATAGAAGGTGACCATTCCATAGACATCCACACTGGGAAGGGATAGACGAGAGGCAAGATAGGAGATCACCTCTTCTGAGATATGACCCTCCCTCTCCTGCACCAGGTGGAGGGCTGGCAGAAGGGCCTGCCTCTTTCCTCCGTACTCAGTCAATATTTTTTCTATTCTCTCTTTAAGTCTACTCTTCATCCCGCACCTTTTTTACCATGATTCGTCCCGCACTTCTTAAAGGTGCGGGATTCATTTCTCTTTAACCTTAACATATTATTTGGGAGTGGTCAAGCCCGTGTGCTGGCTGACCACATAGGTAACACTTTAGATGGACCACGAATTCTGATAAGTTCCTTTTCAGTATACTCAATTGGAGTTAAATAATCAAGGGATTGATGGGGACGATTAAAATTATACTCTATGAGCCATTTAGTTAG
>JAHIPW010000080.1 GCA_018903055.1 bacterium | reverse complement strand
TCAATCTATCAAGCTATCAAGTATGAAATTGTACCCGATGAGAAAGAAATAATCTGTCGAAAATTAAAAGAGTGGGTCGATAAAGATGGTATAGATTTGATCCTGACAAGTGGAGGAACGGGCATCGGACCAAGGGACGTTACTCCAGAGGCAACTAAGGAAGTGATTGAAAAGGAATTACCTGGTTTCGTGGAAGCCATGAGGATAAAGGGGTTAGAAAAGACCCCCTTCAGCATGCTCTCCCGAGCAATAGCGGGAACACGAAAGAAGAGCCTGATTATCAATCTACCAGGTAGTCCAAAGGCGGTTAAGGAGAATCTTGAGGTCGTTCTACCAGCAGTGAAGCACGGGATTGAGATATTAAAAGGAGAAATAAGTAAGTGCGGTAGATAATACTTTTAATTCAGCAAAGATTGTGGTAAAATAATAATCGCAGATTAACGCAGATGGCAAGTAAGATTAAATGGAAAGGGGACGCAGATGCCGGATGCGCTTCGCTGGCATCCGAGAGAGCATAAATATTAAGCAATGACCGCAGATAGTTTAGTTCGCCTCTCGTCCCGAGGGGACTCGAGATCCCCGAGGGAGAGTTAGGAGTTCGCCTCTCGTCCCGAGGGGACTCGAAGTCCCCGAGGGAGAGTTGGGAGTCTCCAAACACCGTCATGCCTGAGGCAGATCCGCCTCTGGCGGAAACTCAAGCGAGGCGAAGCCGAGCGTGCTCTGAACTGTTACATCAGCGGCTAACGCCTCAAGGCAAACGAAGTGCGTTGAGTGCCAGCGCACTATATCAGCGATAATCAGCGTATAGGGCCAAGTTATCCACAATCCATCCCCTTTCGTCGAAAAGTTCTTGAAAAGCCCTGAAGCCAAGAAGTCTATAAAGTTAGTATTCCATCTCTCTAAACCCGTATGAATAAACGACTTAGAGTCAATATCAACTATAGATTCAAAGATGGAGACCGGAGAGGACTAATTGACCTCTATTTATAAGTTTACATTAAGAGTTATCCACAAGTTATCCCCAAACGCAGATGACCGCAGATAAAAACGCAGATGATCGCAGATTAAAGGTAGAAGAATGAGTTTTAAGGATATTATTGGGCAGGAAGAGGCGAAGAGAATACTTCAGAGTGCTATCAGAAATAATCGTCTCTCCCATGCCTACCTCTTTATTGGGCCAGATGGAGTGGGCAAGAGGCTTACAGCCAAAACCCTTGCTAAGGCACTAAACTGCCAGAGAAGCGATGTGGATCCTTGCGATGAATGTAAAAGTTGTAGACGAATCGATCGGGATGAGTATCCGGATGTAAAGATAGTTGAGCCAGTCGGAAACTCTATAAAGATTGAGGAGATGCGAAAGATTCGCAGGGAGGCTTCTTTCAAGCCCCTAGAGGGAAGGAAGAAGGTCTATATCATCCAAGAGGCATCCACTATGACCCAGCCAGCAGCCAACTCCCTCTTAAAGACTTTGGAAGAGCCACAAGGGGAGACACTCTTCATTCTTACCACTTCTAATATCCATGGGTTACTTCCCACCATTATCTCCCGCTGTCAGTTAGTCAGATTCAAGCCCCTATCCGCTAAAATTATTGAGGATATTCTGACTAAAAAAAAGGGAATAGCAAAGAACGAGGCCTATATGGCCTCAAATCTCTCAGAAGGCAGTATAGGGAAAGCCTTAAGTATTACAGAAGAAAAGGGGCTAAGAGACCGAGTTATCAATCTTATAATAGAGATATCCCTGAAAGATATGGAAGGAATCTTCCAAACTGCTCGGGAGTTTACCCAAGATAGAGACCAGATTCCCTTTATATTGAGTATTCTTTCCAGCTGGTATCGAGACCTCCTCGTCTTTAAAGAATCAGAAGATCCTTCTTCCCTGGTCAACGTAGATAAAAAAGAAGAGATAGCCAAAGAAGCAGAGAAGTATTCAAAGGAAGAGATAGAAGAGATAATTTCCCTTGTTCTAAAGACCATAGACTATATCAAAAGGAATGTAAATCCCCAGTTAGCAATAGAGAATATGTTACTCAAAATCGCAGGACACGAAACAACGCGAACTGTAAAGTAAAAGACGAATAAACATAACACGAATCCACACGAATAGATTCGCGAAAATTTGCGTCCAATGTGCCCACGCAATAGGCAATACGAAGAAATTCGCGTCTAAGGAGAGATCAATGATTGAGATCGTTGAGATAAAGTTCAAAGATACCGGCCCCACCTATCCCTTCGATTCCCAAGGTCTGGATTTGAATGCGGGAGATGCCTGCATTCTGCAGACAGAGGGGGGAAGGGAGTTTGGCAGGGTGGTCTCTGGACCCCGCATGGTAGAGGAAAAGGAGATAGAGGACTTCCTGGGGAAGGTAATAAGGAAGGCAACAGAAGAGGACTTCACACAATTGAAGGAGAATGAGAGAAGGGAAGAAGAGGCCTTCGGGTTCTGTCTGGAGAGGATTAAAGAAAGAGAACTTCCCATGAAACTCACTAAGGTCGAGTATCTCTTCGATGGAAGTAAGATAACCTTCTACTTTGTCTCTGAGACCAGGGTGGACTTCCGGGAACTGGTCAAAGACCTGGCCCAGGAGTTCAAGACCAGGATTGAACTCCGCCAGATAGGGGTAAGAGATGAGGCTCGGATGTATGGGGGCTTTGGCCCTTGCGGCCGTCCACTCTGTTGCACCACTTTCTTAAAGGAGTTCCAACCGGTCTCCATGAAGATGGCCAAGGTTCAGGATCTGGCCCTGAATCCTGTCAAACTCTCCGGGATATGTGGAAGGCTCATGTGCTGTCTGGCCTATGAGAGTGAGACCTATAGAGAAGAGAAGAAAAAACTGCCCAGGGAAGGGAGTAAGATAACCATTCCTCAAGGGGTGGGCAAGATAAAGAGTGTGAACATCATAAAGAAGAGTGTAGTAGTTGAGTTAGAGGATGGAAAAGAAGTCGAGATTCCTGTAGAGAAACTGAAAGAATAAGCCACAGGCTGCAGGCCTCAGGTCACAGGTTGCGGGTAACGGATTTTACCTCGTAATACGTAACTCGTAACTCGAAGCATGGAGATTGTAACATGTGGCTTGAAGCTTGTGGCTTGAAGCGCTTAGCATTTATTGCGGAGGAAGTGTGCCCGAACTGCCTGAAGTAGAGACTATTAAGGAAGACTTAAAGGATATTATAAAGGATAAGCGAATTAAGAGGGTCGAAGTAAGATTAGCGAAAGCGATTAAAAATACTTCTGGTAAAAGATTCATTCAAGAAGTGAAGGGAGATACTTTTAAGTCCCTTTCTCGAAGGGGAAAGTATCTTATCTTTTCTTTGAAATCTGGCAGGAGCCTGGTCATCCATCTGGGAATGACGGGAAGATTGATCTATGCTAAGGCTAAGGAAGAAATATCTGACTACAACCAAAAATTTAGTCGAGTAATATTTACCCTGTTAGATAGTAAACCTCGTAGGATAAGGACTCAATCTGTTCGACAAGATAAATTTCTAACTTCTTTAGATAGTAAGCATCCAACGAGGCAGATAGAACGAGAATATCTAACAGGGTTTACTTTAGACAAAGAAATTTTGCGTTTTGTTGATATGAGGGGCTTTGGGGGAATCTATCTCATTCCTAAAGGAGGATTGGAAAGATTCTCAAGATTGACTGATCTCGGCCCAGAGCCTCTGAGTAGGGAATTTACCCCCCCAGTCTTTAAGGATTCACTGAAAAGGCATAAGGCAAAAATAAAGCCCCTGTTATTGAATCAGCAATTCCTCGCTGGATTAGGCAATATCTATGCTTCAGAGAGCCTCTATCGGGCAAGAATAAGTCCTTTGAGAAGAGCAGATTCTCTTTCCAATAAGGAAATAAAGCGGCTCCATGGTGCCATTCAGAAAGTTTTAATGGGAGCCATAGCAAACCACGGCGCTTCTATCGATGCCTCTTATGTGGATGCTAAAGGAAGAAAGGGAAGTTATCAATTCAAACTAAAAGTCTATCGTAGGGAAGGAGAAAGATGTCCCCGCTGTGGCGGAAGGATAAAGCGCACCAAACAGAATAATAGAAGCACCTACTTCTGTCCTATCTGTCAAAAGTAAAAAGAAAAGCTCTGAAAAAAGATAATGATTACAGTGATTACAGATTGATTACAGTGATTTCTTGTTACTAATTTCATCACTGTCATCCCTGATTTATCGCTGTTATCTCAGATTTCTGACTTTTTTAGAAATCGCAGGAGAAAAAATGGCGAAAGAGAAGTTTTATCTAACCACGCCTCTCTATTATGTAAATGATGTCCCCCATATCGGCCACGCCTATACCACCATTGCTGCTGATACCTTAGCCAGATTTAAGAGATTA
>JAHIPW010000079.1 GCA_018903055.1 bacterium | reverse complement strand
TGTTTTATTCCCGGGATTATTCCAAAGGCAGTATAGGGAATATAGAGAGTAGCTCCCATCTTGGTTATCCTGGGATCCTCACATCCCAGACAGTCTTTCTCGCTCTGGGGTGAAAAGACCGGCTCGGGAAGCCTCTCGTCGATATGGAAGCCATCCTTAGAAGAAGCATAGCCAAAGCAAGAGACATGCTTTTTATCCCTCCCCCGATATAAAAGATGGACCTTGCCCCCAAGATAAATGGCCCCGGTATTATAGACTAACTGCTCCTCCCAGGTGTGCTCCTTTATGGGCTCTAAAATAGGATTCCCTTTAAATCTCTTTAACATCCTTCACCTCCTTCAAAATCAGTTGATAAATTGACAAGTAACAAAGTATGCTTCAAGTCTCCCCTAGAAATTGCCAATGCAATTTCAGGGACTAAAGTACCCGAAATTTGTCTTAAATTTCAGGGTGCAAGCCGCAAGCCTCAGGCTTCAAATTAATGCAGAAGTTAGGTAATAAAATATTTTTAGCTTGCAGCCTGTAGCTTGTAGCCTGTAGCCTGTGCTTGTAGCCTATAGCCTGTGGCCTGTAGCTTGTAGCCTGAAGCCAGTCTGTCATTCTTTCAAAGAAAGCAGATCATTCAATTTCGCTTTGGCAAGACAGATCACAGTATCCGCCCCACCATAGTAACAGAATAGTTCATCACCAATCAGAACCGTTCCGCAGGTGAAGACCACATCTGCCACACACCCCTGCTCTTCATACTCCTGCTCCGGCTCCAGTATGGGGTACTTACTTCGGAAGAGCACCTTCTCCGGATTTCTTAAGTCTAAGAGCATTACTCCCAAACGATAGGTCCCGAACCACTTCTTTTTTTTATCCTTCCAGGCCACACCATGATAGATGAAAAGCCATCCTTTATCCGTCTTTATGGGAGGTCCACCGGCCCCGATCTTGGCTTCATCCCATAACCTCTTTCTGGGTCTAGCGATTATCTTATGGTCCTGCCAGTTTCTCAAATCATCAGAATAGGAGATCCAGATATCAGGAGGAATTCTATGAATAAGGGCATACCTTCCCCCTATCTTCTCCGGGAATAGACAGGCGTTCTTATCATCCTTATTGGGAACGGGCAACTTAGGAAGGATGCATCCATACCTCTCCCACTTCCATTCATTCCTTAAAAAATCACTTACCTTTATGGAGGCCATGCATACATGGGCCTTCCTCCCATCATATCCCGCATAGGTCATATAGAGCCTATCCCCGATTCTGGTCAATCGCGGGTCTTCACATCCTCTCTTCTCAACCTCATCAACTGGCTCATATATGGGGTGGGCAATTCTCTTATCAATCCTATAGCCATCCCTGCTGAAGGCATATCCTAATTTCGAGATCTGATCAAAGCCCATCCCACGATAAACAATATGCACTCCCTCTTGGTAATAAACGGCGGCGTTGAAGACGCATCGCGCTTCCCAGCTATGTTCCTTAATGGGCTTGAGTATAGGATTCCCTTCATATCTCTTAAGCATCCTTCACCTCCGGTTAATAACGGTTAACAACGGTTAACAACAGTTAAAAACGGTTACTTTTTAAAGCGTGATTTCCACTTACCTTCTCTATTTAACTTATACAAAGAATCCAAATAGTGATCAATCTGATTATTTGTTCTGCCAAATAAATCCTTGAATTTATTATGTTCTTCCTCGGTAATTAACCTATCCTCAAAGCAATCATCTGCGTCGCCTTCAAGTTCTTCCAAAGAACCAGCACTAATTTTTATGGAATGGCCAAACTCTCCAACTGTATCTCTTCTATATCCCTCTCTGATAATATTCATATTAGACGAGGCAAGCGAAGCGCGTCGTCATATTCTGTTTGGCGCTTCTGGCTGAATCTCGCATTTGACTAACTAACCTTATATGGGTTTTGCGAAATCTTTCTGTTATACGGTAAATTAATCTGCGAATTTCACAAATGTTCTGATAGAACTTTAATTTTTCGTATGGTGCGTTATGCAATTGATTCTAACCCTAATTTTTGGTTACACTGCAACCAATATTAACCGTTATTTCTGAGTGTTAACGAAGAAACAAGGTTCTTGAGCGTTAGCGAAAGGCTTCCTTATTAACAGATATTAACTGATATTAACTTTTAAGAAAGTTTCTCAAAGAGTTCTATGAACTTCTTGGCTATCCTTATCCCCGAATTTTCATCTACATACTTTTTCTGCTTTCTTAACAGCTCTTTATACCTCTCGTCCTCTTCAAAGACGCTCTTGATATTGGCTATCATCCCCTTCTCATCTTTGTAGGTCATGATTGCTTTGCCAAATTCTTCAACAAAGTTGGAATACAGGGCTACCATGGGACAGCCGGAACCGAGAACCTGATAAGCGGTGGAGGAAACCGCAACCGTGGGAAGGGAGGGCTTATTATAGAGAAAGAGATCACTGGCATAAAGGTAACTATAAAGCTCACCCATATCCAGAACCTTCTCTCTCAGTTCCACAAAGGGATTCTCCTCAGCAATCTTTCTCCACTTCTCTAAAGAATAGGGAAAGGTGGTCACCACCAGAACCTTAAGAGGATATTCCTTGGTCAATGATTTCAAAGTGGGAAAAGCATCTGCTCCTAACTTGGAAGCCATGCCGAAAAGAAAGATTATTTTTTCATCTTTAGGAAGGTTAAGTTTTTTTCGGCTCTCTTCCTTATTCCCTGGCTTCCAGGGACAACAGGGATAGGGAATCATAAATATCTTATCCTCGGGATAGGCCTTCTTTAGAAAGTCAGCATATCGTTCATCAAAACAGACAATCCCATCCCAATCAAATTGATAGAAGGAAGGATCAGGAGATAGTTTCCCATCATGAATGACGTTGATAGTCTTTGCTTTCTTTTTTATGTGGGGGAATATTTTCCCCAAGAGGTCCTTAGGAATCATTCCTATATCCTGGGCTACAAAGAACTGGTAATCGGAAGTAAGTAAAGGCACAGGATCCAAAGTTTGAGGGGTGGCTCTTGAAGTAGAAAAACAGCGAATGAGATAATCCTCATCCTCTCCAGTAATGACCGTCCCATGAAAACTTTCCTTTAGAAAAGTGAATACCGTAAGTTTATGCCCCAGTTCCACCCATCCTCTTCCGATGAGTTCTGCATGTATTGAGGCCCCGGAATCGGTATTCCAGGCCCCCATCATTCCAATCTTCATCCCGTTCCTCCCTTCATATTTCTTTCATATATCAGGCGAAGACCCTCTAATGTTAAGAGGGAATCTACTTTCTCGATGGTCTTTGATTCTGTGGCAATTAGCTTTGCCAATCCACCAGTAGCAATGACCTTTGGCTTGCTTCTCAATTCCTTACTAATTCTTCTTACAATCTCATCCACCTGACCAACAAAGCCATAGATTAATCCAGACTGTATGGAGCTCACTGTATCCTTTCCGATTACTCTCTTGGGCTTTATAATCTCTACCCGGGGAAGTCTGGCTGCCTTCTCAAATAGGGCATCGGAGGAGATCTCTATTCCCGGAGCGATGACTCCTCCCAGATACTCCCCCCTTTTAGAAATAACATCGAAAGTAGTCGCCGTCCCAAAATCAACAACAATTACTGGACCACCATACTTTTCATAAGCAGCTACGGCATTGACTATCCTATCCGCCCCTACCTCCCGGGGATCATCGTACTCTATGGCTATCCCGGTCTTAATACCGGGACTAACGATTAAGGGCTTAGTATTAAAATATTTTCTCGCTAATTCCTCTAAAGCACTCAATACCGGAGGAACGACACAGGAGATGACCATGGCCTTTATATTCTCTTTCCTTATCTTATGAGAGCGGAATAATTCCTCAAGGAGGATATAGTGCTCATCTGCGCTCCTCTGGCGGATAGTAGCGATATGCCAGTGAGTGATTAATTTTTTATTGCCACAGATGCCGATGGCAGTGGTAGTATTTCCTACGTCAATAGCTAAGAGATACTTCATCCCGCACCTTTTTATATTCATTCCATCCCTTTTATCTGGAGGAGTATATGTATCATATCTATCTTTTGAAGAGTAAGAGAAAAAAGTTTCAAATACTTTGGC
>JAHIPW010000078.1 GCA_018903055.1 bacterium | reverse complement strand
GTGGGCAAGAGAATCAATGATGGCATCCGGCTTTAATTTCAGAGCATATTCCCTTCCCGTTAAGCCAGTGAGAACGGCGATGGTCTTTGTCCCTAGGGCCTTACCCGCCTTTATATCGTTAAAGTAATCACCAACAACTACACAATCTTTTGCCGGAATTTTGAGTTTAGCAATCGCTTTTTTGATAATTGTCTTTTTGGAGAAATGGTGGCCATCTGCTAATTCATCCTTTGCCTCATATCCTGTAGCAATCACAGAAATATATTTTCCGATTCCAAATTCATCCAGCTCTTCTTTTACTTGAGAAATAGGAGCAATACAGTTGGTATTGACGGCAATGGGAATCTTCGCCTGGTAAATTTTTTCTAATACTTTCTTCACCCCTGGTATTAGATGGTCTTCTCTGGTGCGAAAGGAGCGAAATTCTTTTAAGAAGGAGAGCCAGAATCGATGGAGTTTCGCTTCTCTTCCCTTACTTCTCAGTGGTGCCACTACCTCGTTCAAAATATCCTGAGAGTACTTCTTGATAAAATCCCTATACTCCAAAGGTTCTAATCCAATCTTCTCTAAATTCCCATTGAAGACAACATAAAAACGCTTCAAGGTATTTAGAAGCGTCTGGTCAGTATCAAAGATAAAGGCCCTGGCTTTAATCATAAGATATCCTCGCTATGCTTGGAATCTGATTATTCACCCCGTTAGAAATCTTGACAGATCCATCTTGTAAAACATGTCTTCTTATTAGTAATGAACACTTGGATAATGGATAAAATGTTATCTTGTAGAAAGAAATTTCTAACGGGGCAGGGATTTTTGATAACGATTACACAGATACTCTAAAATACTCTTCTACTCTTTTACTCTTCTACTTTCTTACTTTTTACTTCTTACTTAGCCTAGTGGTTACTATCTGGGGGAGGAGATCTTTGGCATCGACAATTCCCAGAATCCTCTTGTTCTTATCGGCCACTATTAAGAGCTCTGCCTTGGCAAGAAGCATGATTTCAATGGCCTTTTTTAAAGGCGTCCCGGGCTCAACGAAGGTAAGCCTCTTATCCATAATCTCCTCGATGGGCTTCTCCAGCCCAGCAACAACCAGGGGAATGGCCTTGGCTTTGAATTCAAAGACCCTCCGTTTAATATAGCTATAGAACTTTCTAGAATCAACTCGGGCATGACCCAGCTCCATAGGAACCACTGCCGTTCCCTGGATAAAGTTCAGATGATTCTCCAGGGCAGAGATCTTACTCCTGTGATTTATGTGTAACAAGTATCTCAAGGAGGAGTCGGGAATGATCTCTTCTTTTTCTTCAACAATGGTTGCTAAATAGGTGATGTCATAGACATCCTCCATACTTACCCCTAACTGGGGATAGTTATCCCTGATATAGAAAGCAAGTTCATCGTCCTGATCTTTATAAGAGGGGGTATATTTCTCCAAAGTATCTATAGCATCTGATAAGCAGACCCCCAGGGCTAAATCGAGGTTGAAAAGTAGACCAGCGCTGATAATTGCTGCATCATCGCTATGGCCCGGGCCGATGCGATCCCGGATGTACATATACTTCATCACTTCTTCATCTATTTCCTCCCCTTCTTTCGGGGTAATGATCAGGCCCTCTCTTTTATAGCGTTCGATCTCGTTCTCATGGCCCATATGGGCAAATACTTCACCATCCAATCCCATCCTCTGCATTATCCGGGTATCGACAAAATAGCCCTTTCCTCCCCCGATGATGATCTTATACTTCTCCTCTACCTCTTTCCTGATATCACTATTATCCCTCAGGCCCCCGATATACAGTCCTCTTAGGACTTCATAGGGATTGACAGTAAATGTTCCCAGGAAGGGGATGCCTAAAAAAGGCTCTCCTTTCTTATTTATTAGTTTATCCCTTTTCTCGCCTTTTATCACATCCTGGGCAAACTGAACGATATCATCGATTAGTGCCTGGCGCTTCTTCTTTATCAGTCCCGGATCGAGCCCTAAGGCCTTGACCACATCGTCTATGGTGGTATTCATCCAGTGGCGTTTCCTAAAGGCCCCCACTCCATTGTGTGCCCTTCCCTCTAAAGACTGAATGAATAATAGGTTCTCTATCTCTTTGGTCGTTGCTAAGTGTTCAAACTTACTCAGTCTTTTAAAATCCTTTGCAATCAGTTCCTTTGGGGCAACACCCCATCTGATTAACTCTTTAACCATCTTCTTCCTCCTTGAACACGGGTCATCACCCCGTAAAGCTCCGCCACGGGGCAGACAGATTTCTTACGGATTACACGATGCACTCCGTTGGCATCGTAGGGTGCTTGAATAAATCAAGCAATGCCACTGATTATCCGTGCCTATCCGTGATTTTTAATCCCATTGGAGATTTGTCACCATAATCATTTAAGAATCACCGTCATCAGAGGGCTCTGAATCTTTTTCAGAGACCTCTTTACACCATCTTCTCGTCAACCTTATTCCCTTCAGCATCATAGAGATAAGCTACATTCCCTGGATGCTGCCAGAGGGGATAGTCATAATTCATGTAGAAGTTATCCTGGGTAACAGTTCTCTTTCCTGTTCTTATCTTAACAATGTAGCCCACCCTAATCTGATGCTGGGGAAAGGTAAATCTAACTCCAGAATCATCCCTTATCGTCCAACCGGTGAGGTCTTTAGCCAGGGGGCCATAGTCTATCACCTGAATATACTCCATCTCCACATCCTTCCACTCTCCTGTCTGAGGATTCTTCCTCGGTGCCGGGATATCACTACCAATCTTGAATATTTTCACTCCCTTTGCCATTTTCTCACCTCCCCCTCCGACTCCGTCGGAGAAATCCTAAATCCCAAGCACCAAATTACAAACAAATCCTAAATTCAAATTACCAAATGTTCAAAACGAATCGTTTTGGTCATTGTGATTTTGGTTATTGTATATTGTTTGTGATTTGTAATTTGTTATTTGGAATTTAATGGTCTGCTATTATTCAAGTTGCTTCTTTAATTCTTTTGCGAAGGTATCATAGGCCTCCTTATCGAATAGAGCAAAGACAATTAATTTCAAAGAAGAAGGTATGGTTAAAAATTCCTTTACTGCTTTGACCATAATCTTTGCTGCTCGATCTAGAGGAAAGCCAAAGATCCCAGTTGATATTGCAGGAAGAGCAATGGAGCGTATCTTCTTCTCCTGGGCTCTCTTTAAAGCATTTAAGGTGGCATTCTTTAACTTCTCATCCTCATTCCCTTCTTCATACCTTGGTCCTACAGTATGGATGATGTACTTCGCCTTCAGATTTCCGGCACCAGTGACTACTGCTTCCCCGACACTGGTCCCACCAATTCTATTACACTCCTCCTGAATGCTGGGTCCTCCCTTTCTCCTTATGGCTCCCGCTACTCCTCCTCCCATAATGAGTGAGGAATTTGCCGCATTGACGATGGCCTCAGTATCTAATTCCGCAATATCGCCTTGATATAATTCAATAGTTGTCTTTCCTATTCTATACTCCATCTGTCTTCCCTTTTTCTAACACCTACAATTTTGCATTTTGCCCCTCGATTTCTCTCGGGATACTTCGCTGAATCCTTCGAGGTATCCTGAGCGAAGCGAAGGGCATTTTGCATTTTGCATTTTTACTGGGTTCTACCATCCTTTGGGCCATTTCTTCTTTCTCTTCTTCCTGCTCTTTTTATAGCCCCGCTTTAACTCCTTTTCCAATAATACCAGGTCCTCTTCCAGTTCATCCCCTTCCCTTTTTATCTTTTCTCTTCCCATAATACCTCCCTTAGCTCAGGGGGCACAGGGGAAACAGGGGCTACACGGGCGACAGGGGGTTAAACCCTTGTCACCCTTGCTGCCCTTGTCACCCTTGCTACCCTTGTCACCCTTGCCATACTGTTTTAGGATTTCAATAAGTAATGCTGGATAGTTGGAGGCTATTCCATCCACCCCAAGGTCAATGAGCCTTTTCATCTTTTCTGGTTTATCTACTGTCCAGGCAATAACCTTCAGACCCCTGCTATGGGCTCTGGCAACCAAATCTTCACTGACCAGATTGTATCTGGGCAGGATTAAGTCCAACCACTTCCAGTATGAAAATCCTTCCCTTTCTTGAGCCGGGGTAGCGAATAAAAGCCCAGTAATAATTTGGGGTTTAAGCCTCTTTGTCTCTTTGATGAAGGAATAGTTGAAGGAGGAAAGGATGACCTTTTTTATAAATCCCTCTTCCTTTAAGAGGTCTATCACTTTCGGTACCAGGAGCAAATCCTCTCCCTTGAACTCGATGTTTAACTTTGCTTTTCCTTTTGTGACATCAATCGCCTCAGAGAGAGTGGGGATTCTCTCGCCAGAGAATTTTTTCCCAAACCAGGATCCAGCATCAAGGCTCCTGAGCTCTTTCAGGGTCAATTGAGAGACCCTTCCTTTACCATTCGTGGTACGCTCTACTGTCTCATCGTGGATCAGGACTATTTCTTTATCTTTAGAGAGCCGGGCATCGGTCTCAATGATCTCTGCCCCCTGGGCAATTGCTCTCCTAAAAGAGGCTATGGTATTCTCTGGTGTTTCTCCACTTGCTCCCCGATGGGCGACCTTCCAGATTTTTGGACTCACTTTGCCGCTTCTAATTCCGGTAGGAACTCTTCAACATAGGAAGAAGCATTCTCCCAGGTCTGAGCATCCTGAATGGTGAACTTCTGCTGTCTGGCCCATTTCTCCCCCTTCTTCTGCCAGAGGTAGAAACAGATCTGCTTTCTTCCCCAGGAGTCAATTAAGGCTACGGCACTCCACCACTTGGGATTCTTCTCCAATGTCCGATAATCCAGTACTTTTAGGGTCTCACTTATCGGAAGCTTCTCTTCTGGTTCCTTAGGCATACTTATCACCTCCCTCTTAATTTCGTCATACGTTGAAGGGTTGCGCTGCTCGTATCGTCTTACGTCCTCCGGTTGCGTGTTTTTACGAACAACGCTTGAGGATAGCCGTGACGAGTCGCGCAACCGTCCCTCGCCATTAGCTCGGGATACTTCACTTTGGCGAGGTATCCTGCCCTTCGGATCTCGAAGATCCTCGGGATCGAGAGAAACGAAGTGAAGGGCAACCGATTACCGAATTTCTCTACTTCTTTTCTTATTTCTCTTTCGCTTTAAGCAACTGAAGCACTCCCAGGCCGATGGCAAATAGCAGACAGGTGTTAGCGAGTCTTTGGAAGCTAAGCGGGCCGAGGGCGGCGGGGCCAAGAGTCTTATCCGCTAAGGCAGCGGCCTTGTAGATTAGGCCCAGGATGAGGCTTACACCTGCTACTCCTCCTAACAAAATGGCCAATCCCTTCATTTCTTATCACCTCCCTTCTTCGCGGATTAGCAGGGAAGACAGCAAAAGGTTACTAGTGGTTACTAACGGTTACTAAACAGTTACTAGCGGTTACCAGTAACTAGCGTAAAAGCAACTGTTAGTAACAGCGAAGCGTAGTAACTGATAGTAACAGCTCCGATATATCGGAGCGTAGTAACCGTTATCCTTCCTGCTCATCCTTGCTATTTCTGATATTTT
>JAHIPW010000077.1 GCA_018903055.1 bacterium | reverse complement strand
TGATTACTCTCTGATATTCCCTTATTGCTTGGGAATACATCTTGTTCGCCTCGTAATTTTCACCTAAAGAGTAGATGGACTTTGCTTTATCCTCCGGGCTTAACACTTTAGAAGAAGGGATTTTTCCAATTTTTGGTTTTGCTACAGGCTTGGGTACCTTAGCTAAAACCTGGCTCATACTTTGGGCAAAGGCAGGAGCCTTCTTATAGCCCACTATCTTATTTATCTCTTTGCCCTGGGAATCAGTGAAGATAATCGTGGGATAGGCACGCACTCTATACTTTTCCTTCGTCTCTTCATCAACATCCGCATCTATTTTAACAGAAATAAAATCTTCTGCCAATTTTATAACGTCGGAATCAGTATAGACCTTCTTATCCAGTTCATCACACCAGCCACACCAGTCAGTATAGAAGTCAATCATTATGGGCTTTCCCGTTCTTTTGGCTTCTGCCAATCCCCCATCAAAGTTCTCATACCACTTTATTCCCTCCCCATATGCCAAGGAGGTTATTAACAACATCAAAGTTACTAAAAGAAATTTCCTCATGACTTTTCGGAGTGAAGCGGAGACCCCGACTCTTTCCTTCCCTGCTTGTCGGGGGGACTCTGAACCTTGGACTTTTTCTCTTCTCTTCTCTGCTTCTCAATTTCCTCTTGGGCAAACTTTACTGAGACCAGTTTCGATACTCCAGATTCTTCCATAGTCACTCCATACATGGTATCCGAGGCCTCGATGGTCCCCCGATTATGAGTAACAACAATGAACTGTGACTTCTTGGCAAACTCCGCTAACACCCGGGTAAATCTACTGACATTCGCCTCATCCAGGGCGGCATCGATCTCATCCAGGACACAGAAGGGAGAGGGCTTGACCATGAAGATACCAAATAACAGAGCAATGGCGGTGAGGGCCTTCTCCCCTCCTGATAAGAGGGAAATGTTTCTCGAAGTTCTTCCTGGTGGGCGGGCCTTAATTTCTATTCCCGATTCTAAGATATTTCTCTCATCTATTAGAATCAGGTCCGCCTTCCCTCCTTCAAATAGTCTTTGAAAGACCTGGTTGAAATTTTCTCGTATTTGTTCGAAGGTTTTGGAGAAGAGGCTCCTGGTTGTCCTATTAATCTTGGCGATGGCCTCTTTTAAAGAGACAGTCGCTTCCTCCAGATCCTTCTTCTGGCCGGTCAGGAAATTATACCTCTCTTCAAGTTCCTTATACTCCTCTATGGCCACTAAGTTCACCAGCCCCAGGGCCTCTATCTTCTCTCTCAATTCCCTTATCTTTGCTTTATAGCCTTCCCTATCTTCTATCTCTGGTACCTGATAGTCCCCTTCAATCTCTTCTAAGGAGACTCCGTAGTTCTCTTTCACTCTTCGGGCAAGATTCTCTGTTCCAAGGTCGAGTTCCCGGCCCTGAAAACTCAATTCATTGGACTCTCCCTGAAGCTTCTCCCCAAGAACCCTAATTTCTCTTAATTCCTCTTCCTTTTTAGATACTTCGTCAGTAATCTCTTCCTTTTTCCTTTTTAGATTCTCAAGTCTCTTTTCTGTCTCTTCTCTTTCTTGCAATAATTCTTTCCGGTTCTCTTCCTCTTTAGTAATTAAGTCGCTGAACTCTTCTTTTCTTGTTTTTCCTTCATCAATTTCGCCCTCACGGGCCTCGATTGACTTGGTGAGGTCCTTTAAATTTTCCCTCATACGCCCCAGATTTTCGCGAAGTCCAGTCTCCTTCTCCACTAATGAAGCAAGAGAAACCTTAAGGTTAGTCACTTCACTACTTACCTTGCTAATCTCTTCCTCTCTTACCCCCATCTCTTCCTTTAGTTTAGTGATTTTCTCCTGAGTCCCAATCTCTTTCTCTCCGAGATTTTCTAATCGGGTCTCCTGTTCTTTTCTCTTTTTGGCCAGCCCCTCCCCCTCCTTATCCAGTTCCTCCCCCTCTGTCTTTAAAAACGAAAGGTCCTTATTTACCCTCTCTTTCTGGGAAACAATGCTCGCTAAGTCCCTTTCCTTGAGGTTCATTTCCAGTTCCTCTTTTTTAACATGGGAATCGATACTGGAGATTTCATCCCTTTTCTCAAGACCCTTCTTCTCTAAATTAGTCCTATCTTCCTCTAACTTCTTGAGGTTTTCACCCAGGGCCTTAATCTCTCTGGCGAGTTCTCCCTTCCCCCCCTCTCTCCCCAGCAAGCGCCTCAAAGAACCACCAGTAATCTCCCCCTGAGGAGTGACTATCTCTCCTTCGAGGGTCACTATCCTGATATTTTCCTTTGTCTTTTTACCGAGCTCAAAGGCAGCATCGAGGTTTTTTACGACTAAGGCATTTCCTAAGAGATATTCTATAATCGGTCGATACCTCGCCTCACACTTGACGAGGCCAGAAGCAGGACCAATGGCTCCCTCCTCTTTTACCAAAGAAGAAGGATTTAATTTCCTATCCGGCTTAACGGCTTGCAGGGGAAGAAAGGTGGCCCTTCCCAGATTCCTGGCCTTTAGATACTCCAGGGCCTCCCGGGCAGATTTCATATCCCGGGTAACAATATTCTCTATTCTCTCCCCTAAGGCAGCCTCGATGGCCCTCTCATATTCTGGAGAGGTTTGAATTAAATCTATTATTGCCCCTTCGATGCCCGATAATCCATCCCGGGCGAGGAGAGCCTCTCTCACTCCTCCACCAGGCCCCTCTTGCAGAAATTCTAAGTGGGAAGTCTTCTTTGCTATCTGAGTCTTCAATCTGTCGATCTTTTCCCCAAAATCGAGAAGTTCCTCCCTATCCTTCCTCTCCCTTTCTAAAAGACTCTTCTTCTCCTCTTCAAATTCAGAGATTTTTTTCCTGTGGTTCTCGATGCTCTTCTCTATCTCTTTCGCTTTTCCCTCGACATCCTTCGTTTCTTCTCCAATTTTCGTCTTCTCTGTTAAGAGTCTCTCTCTCCTGATATCAACATTCCTCTGTCCGGTCTCCAAGTATCTTAGGTCGTTTCTGGTATTTGCAGTCGTGGAAAGGGTTTCAATAACCTCGTTCTTCAGGGCCTCCAGGGCTTCTATATCTTCCCCTAACTCCTTATTCAACCCTTTGAGAGATTTCTCTTCCTTCTTTGACCTGGCTGATTCCTCTTCAATCTGGATGCTGAGTGATTTTAATTCCTCCTCCCTTCCCCCAATTTCCCCCTCTAAACTCTTTCTCTTCTCTTTGAGGTCTTCTATTTCTTTCTTTCTTCTTCCCCCTTCGTCCTCGAGTCCCTCTCCCCTCTCCTGATAAGTAGCAATCCTATCTTTTGACCTCTCAATCTCGCTCTCTATTTTGAATACTTTTTGATGGGCTTCATAGAGAGTAGTCTCGATCTCTCTTGCTTTTTCTTGGATATTCTTTAGGGTCTCTTCAGTCTCCCTTATTCTGCCCTCTAAAGATTCCCGTTCATCCTGAAATTTTTCCAATCCTTGAGAAGAAGACTCCTTTCTCTTCTTCAATTCACGAAACTCTATAACCCCCAGATTTAGTTCCAGATCTTTTAACTCATCCTTTATCTCTTGATACCTCTCTGTCTTGCCCACCTGCCTCTTTAGGGAATTGATCTGACGCTTCACTTCTCCTGTTACATCATCTAAGCGCAGAAGGTTCTCCTGGGTAGCCTCCAACTTTCTCAGGGTCTCTTCTCTGCGGTGTTTATACTTTGAGATTCCCGCAGCTTCCTCAAATAAAAATCTCCTATCCTCCGGCTTGGAGGATAGGATGAGTTCGATCTTCCCCTGCTCGATGAGGGAGTAAGTGCTGGAGCCCAGGCCGGTATCCATGAAGAGTTCCTGGATATCCTTGAGCCTCACCGGTGCCTTGTTGATATAGTATTCGCTCTCTCCACTCCGGAAGAGCCTTCTGGTAATGGTGACCTCAGTAAACTCAATGGGGAGTCTTTTATCCTCATTGGTTACTGTTAGGGAGACCTCTGCCAGGCCCAGGGGCTTCCGGGCTTCGGAGCCGGAGAATATAATATCCTCTATCTTGCTCAAGCGCAGAGCGGTAGGCCGCTGCTCACCAAGGGTCCACCTGATGGCATCCGAGATATTGCTCTTTCCGCAGCCATTCGGTCCTACAATGGCAGTAAGGCCGGGCTCAAACTCTAACTTTGTCTCGTCAGCAAAGGACTTAAACCCTTGCATGACCAGGCTCTTGAAGTACATCTTTCTCTCCAGGTGCGTTAATTCCGTTAATCCGGTTAGACCCGTTATTCCCGTTAACGGGCGAACGGGCCAGCGGGCCAACGAGCTCAACTTCTATTCTGAATCCGTGTTAATCCGTGTTCTTACCAAGGACTTCTTTGAATTTCTTTGTCAGTATTGGAACTACCTCAAACAAATCTCCCACAATGCCATAGGTAGCGACATTGAATATTGGTGCCTCGGGGTCCTTATTGATGGCTACGATGATATCTGAGGACTGCATCCCGGCCAGGTGTTGTATCTGGCCCGATATCCCGCAGGCAATGTATATCTTGGGGCAGACCGTCTTCCCTGTCTGGCCCACCTGATGGGCATAGGGGATCCAGTCGGCATCTACTGTGGCCCTTGATGCGCCTACTGCTCCCCCCAGGGTCTTGGCCAGTTCTTCAATGAGTTTGAAGTTCTCTGGCGCCCTCAATCCCCTTCCCCCAGAGACGATGATGTCCGCCTCTTCCAGGAGAACGGTCTCCTCCATACTCTCCACCATCTTGATTACCTCTGTCCTCAGGGGGATTCTCTTGGGATCGACCTCTATTCTGATAATCTCTCCCTTTCTCTCTTTATTAAAGGAGGCCTCTTTCATCACCTTATGTCTCACGGTAGCCATCTGGGGCCGGTGATTAGGACAGATGATGGTGGCCATGATATTTCCCCCAAAGGCGGGCCGGGTCTGTAAGAGAATCTTCTTCTCCTCATCGATCTCCAATCCAGTGCAGTCTGCGGTAAGTCCGGTCTCTAAACGAGTAGCTACCTTAGGAATGAGTGATCTTCCGATGGAGGTTGCCCCGGCTAATATAATTTCTGGCTTATATTCACTGATTAGATCGACCAGGACATCGGCATAGGAGTCATCCCGGAAGTCCTTCAGTTTATTATGGTTTGCAAGATAGACCTTATCCGCTCCATATCCGATGAGTTCCTGGGCTTCTTTATCCATCTTCTCTCCCAGTAGAACGGCAGCCAGTTCCACCTTTAATTGATTAGCAAGCTCTCTTCCCTTACCCAGGAGCTCATAGACCACGCTCTGTACCTTTCCCTTCCTCTGTTCAGCAAAGACCCACACCCCCTTATATTCCTCAAGGCTAGCCATCTTCACTTCCTTCTTGGTGAGTTCGATGGCCTTAAAGGGGCAAGAGCCAACGCATGCTCCGCAGAGGGTGCAGGTTTCTAAAATGACTGCTTTCTTATCAGTGACCTTTATAGCACCATAGGGGCAGCTGGGGATACACTTTTCACAGCCAGTACACTTATCAGTTATCTTAATCTCAATCATACTATTACCTCTAACGGTTACTAATAGTTACTAAGGGTTACTAAACGGTTACTAATAGTTACCGGTGATTAGTACAAAAGCAACCGTTAGTAACAACGAAGTGTAGTAACTGATAGTAACAGTCCCACATTTGTGGGACGTAGTAACCATTATTCTCCTTGCTTATCCCCGTTAGTATTAAATGATCTTCGTTTCTCTTAGTTTTTCTACTAACTTCGCTGCTTGCTCAGAAGGCGTTCCTTCTATCATTTCTCCCCCACCTCTCGGCTGGGGAGTAAATATCTTGATTACCTGAGTGGGCGAACCCTCTAATCCAATCCTCTTCTCTTCGGCTTCTAAGTCTTTGGCGCCCCAGGTAATTATTTGAGCACTCTTTGCCTTTAACTTACCTTTCAAAGAGGGCATCCTCGGCTCATTTATCTCCTTCACCACAGTGATTAAAGCCGGAAGGGGCATCTTGATTACCTCATACCCTTCCTCCATCAGTCTCTCAACCTGAATATAGCCCTCTTTTACCTCTTCAATCTTTCTCACATAGGTGACATGAGGGATATTTAATTTCTCTGCGATCCCCGGTCCAACCTGGGCGGTATCGCCATCCATGGCCTGCTTCCCGCAGATGATGAGGTCAAACTTCCCGATTTTTTTAATCCCCTCTGCTAAGGTATAAGATGTGGCTAAGGTATCTGCACCAGCGAAGGCCTTATCGGATAATAATACCCCTTCATCCAGCCCTAAGGATATGGCTTCTCTTAAGGTATCCTCTACCTGGGGAGGCCCCATTGATATTACGGTCACCTTCCCTTCATACTTCTCCCTTAACCTCACCCCTTCCTCAATGGCATAGGTATCAAAGGGATTAATGATGGAGGGGACCCCTTCCCTTATCAGGGTATTGGTCTTGGGATCAATCCTGATATCCGCAGTATCCGGTACCTGCTTGATACAGACGATGATCTCCATAGAATTCTCTCTAATGCTTTTAGGTTTACTTCATTCGTTCATTCCCCGTGGATAGGCTCTGCCATCAACGGGGCAGGCGTGCGCCATGCCAGAGGCAGGTCTGCCTCCGGCGGAAATGATACCAAGATTACAATTCAACCCAAATGGGATTCATAAGCTTCTTTACTTCTATTTAGATTTTATCTTTTCCAGTGCCTTTGCAACAGCTTTTCGAACCTCTTTATCTTTATCTTTCAGGGCCTCTGTCAAGGCAGGAACAGATCTTTTATCACCTATCTTGCCTAAAGTTTCTGCTGCTTCCCTCCGGACAGACCCATGCTCGTCTTTTAGTGCAGTAATGAGTGGTTCTACTGCTCTTTTATCTCCAATTTCCCCAAGGCTTCTGTTGCTGCCTCTCGGACAGGCCAATATTCATCCTTTAATGCAGCAATGAGCGGCTCTACTGCCCGTGGGTCACCTATCTTGCCTAAGGCTTCTGCTGATTTAATTCGGTTAAGTCCATACTTATCCTTTAATGCAGCGATGAGTGGCTCTACTGCGGAGCTGTCTCCTATCCTGCCCAAGGCTTCTGCTGCTAGCTCTCGGACATGTCTATACTCATTCTTTAGTGCAGCAATAAGTGGTTCTATTGCTCGTGGGTCTTCTATCTCACCCAAAGCTTCTGCTGCTCTCCATCGGACTTC
>JAHIPW010000076.1 GCA_018903055.1 bacterium | reverse complement strand
GAAGAAGTTGATATAGTAGAAGATACTATTAACCGTTACCGGAAAACTTTCCCCGAACTGCCAGAACAAGTCAAAATCTATATTAATAAGAATTCTAAATTCGAAGTTATAGTTGATGTAATGCACGGTTCAGCTGGGCCTTTTACAAGAATTTTTGAGGAAATTGGCGCAAAAATTGTCAGAAAAACCCCAATGAGGGAGCAGACATACCCTCAACATACTTTTATCGAGGACGGCCAGGAAAAACCCTACAGGCCGGAACCAAAAGAGATCTTCCTAAGCCCGGAGGCATTTTCAAGTTTTAAACAAAATGCAGCCGAAGGCTCCCTATATATAGCAATAGACGGAGATGGAGACAGAGCTGCTTGTTGGGTTAAACATAAAGGACAGGTACGTGAATTAATACCTAACGAATTGGGCGTCCTTTACGGTTGGTACTTACATAAATATAAACGAACTCTTGATGCAACACATATCTGCAAGACTCTTCCTACCACTTACGGCATGGTTGCTCTTGCCCAATGGGCTCAAAAAGAAATAGTAGTTACTCCTGTCGGCTCAAAATACTTTGCTCCGCATATGAAGGACTCTTCTAAAGAAAAAGCCTTAGTCGCGACAGAAGAGTCAGGCCATCACGGAGTAAAAATAGGTAATGAAACCTGGTTTGATGATGCCACCTGTCAGGCTATGCTTCTTTTAGAGATTATAGGGGCAACAAATAGAGACCCTATTTCAAATTTACTTCAAGCTCAGAAAGATACAGGTTTTACCGGTATATACAAAAGAGTAAATAAAGACTTAACTCCCGAACTGAAAGAAAAGATAACCACACCCCTTAAAGAAAATCCAAGAAAGCTTGTTCAAAAGATGGAAGAATCCGTAGGCAAAAAGGCCAAAACAATATTCGTAACCGTAACAATCGATGATGGCAAAGTGGTCACTCTTGATGAATATGAAAAAGAAAAGCTTACCCTTAAGGTAAATGAGGGGATAAATCTTATTTTTGAAGATAACTCCTGGGTTCAAATCCGGCTTTCCGGTACAGAACCTGTATCCAGGATTTATACAGAAGCCCAGAGGGAAAAAGACAGGCAATCTCTTGAAGATGCCGTATGTGAGGCGATTGGGATTAAATCCAGCAGCCCAATAGAAAAATCAAAACCGGATGCCGGCCTTAAACAATCCATCTGCCTGGTTATATCCCGGCTCGGACGGGATGGAACAAGTATGCAGGCTTATGAGTTGATTAGGGTTTTAATAGCTATGGGGTATCGCGTGAGTGTATTCATAGGGGCATTTGAAGAGGGCGGAGAAAGGCTTTTGGAAGAGACAGGGCTTAAAGAATATGACCATTTTGCTGGTTTAAAAGAATGTTCAAAAGCCTACTTGCACAGGAAAGAAAATGAAGAAATAGATGGGAGATTTTGGCGGGAAGAAAATGAAAAAGAGGCGGAAAAAACACGAAGGCTTATCAGAGAAGCCGCAAACGAAATTAAGAAAAGATTGCATGGGCTTATCAACTCAAATAGCATAGACACTCTTGCAATATTTAATCACCTTTCTCTGCCAATGTCCCTTCCTTTGACAGTTGCCCTTAAGGAATTATTGGAAGAGAAAAATATTGCCGGTATACATTTTGGGGCAGACTGGTATTGGGAAAGGAAAAGATATGAAAAATACGGAGATAAAGAAGTAGTTGACGGCTTGAGGCTTAAGGGCTTAATACCTTTTAAATCAAAACGCCTTGTTCATACAGTGATTAATAGCATTGCTCAGGAAGAGGCCGCAGGGAAGCTCGGAGTTAAGCGAAATGATATTCCTATTTTCCCCGACACTGAGCGTTTTTACAATCCGCCGCATTGTTTACCCGAATTCCGCCTAAAAGAGCTAAGAAAAATTTTGGGCATTAAAGATGATGATTATGTTATTGGCGCGCCCGGGCGCATTATTAGAAGAAAGAATATGCCCGCTGTTGTATATTTGGCCAGAAGGGTTGAACAGATCTTGGAAAAGGCGGGAAATATCAAAAAAATCGTTCTTTTATTTACTCATCCCTATAACGATGAAGGCCGTAAAATCAAGGAAGAAATAGAGACGATAACCAAAGACAACGGTATTAGGGCCGTATTTGTTCACGATGAAGGCGTATTGAATAAATTGAAGGAAAATCAGTTTGCTCTTTCGGATACCGCTTGGCTTTTTGACCTTGCGATCAAGGCTTCGATTTGGGAAGGTTTTGACAATAACTGGCTTGAGATGATAGTTTGCGCAATAGCGGTATGGGCAAACGAGCATCCGGTCTATAAAAGAGACATTAAGCCAAGAGGCTTCCTCCAACGCACATTTTCTGCTGATAAGATTCCTTCATCCTTTGAAGAAGCTTGTAAGATACCCGGGTTTGAGCGTTCAGCCCGGGAGATTGCGCGTTACTTAATGGAAAAATATCCGGACCGTTCAAAAGAACTTTTTGAGTTCGGTGGAATAGAGAATTTTGAACCTCAGCTTTATGATTTGCCGGAAATCAAAGAGGTTTTAGTTTTATTG
>JAHIPW010000075.1 GCA_018903055.1 bacterium | reverse complement strand
TACATAAAAAGTTTGCCAGTTGGCCAGTTTACCAGTTTGCCGGTTAGACAGATTAACCGGCTAACAGGATAACCGGTTAACAGGCTAACTATCCGAGCGATAGCGAGGATTAAATGAGGCCCAAGAGAATTAAAAGAATCCTGAATGCTATTCTGCGTAAGTTAGGGCTGGAAAAGAGAATCAAGGAGTGTGCCATTCTATCCTTATGGAATGATGCAGTAGGGGAGAATATCGCTCTCCATACCAAGCCCGTCAAGGTCTATGATGGTAGGATGACCGTTCTGGTGGAGAGCTCCTCCTGGACTCAGGAACTTACCTTTTTAAAGAATAGGATAATAGAAAGGTTGAATAGAAGCATTGGGAAAGAGGTGATTAAAGATATCTATTTTAAGATAGGAGAAATAAAAAAATCTTTTCCAGAAGAGAAGAAAGAAAAGACAATAGATTTAGAAAGCGTAAAATTAGATAAAGAGAAGAGAAAAAAAATAGAAGAGAGTTTAGAAAAGATAGAGGACCCTGAAATAAAGAAAATACTAAAGAACTTTCTTACAAAAGAAGCAAAATACGAAACTATCAGGGATGAGAAGAGAGACTAATGGTTACTACGTCCCAATAAAATCGGGACTGTTACTATCGGTTACTACGCTTCGCTGTTACTAACGGTTGCTTTTATTTCTGAACGCTAGTGAAGAAAGAGACAACTTGCTTGGCTCATTTCTGAGTGAAACGAAGAAACAAGGTTCTTCGCCGAAGGCGGAGGCGCCCTTATTACGAACGAAGTGAGTAACAAGGTTCTTGAGCAGATAGCGAAAGACCTCCTTATACTAATCACTGGTAACCACTAGTAACCGTTTAGTAACCATTAGTAACTGTTCGTAACCGTTATTTTAAAACGCCCAGGAAGAAAGGTAGGGACAGATGGCTAAAGAGAAAATCTATGATGCCACAACCATCCAGGTATTGGAAGGCTTAGAGGCGGTTCGCAGGAGACCCTCTATGTATATCGGGAATACGGGTCATGGGGGTTTGCATCACCTGGTCTATGAGGTAGTGGATAACTCCATCGATGAGGCCCTGGCTGGTTACTGCAAAAGAATCGATGTCGCCATTCACTCCGACAACTCCGTCACCGTAGTTGATGATGGAAGGGGAATCCCGGTAGAGGACCATCCGGGAGAGAAGAGGCCGGCGGTGGAAGTAGTCATGACCAAACTCCACGCAGGAGGAAAGTTTGATAAGGAGGCCTATAAGGTCTCTGGAGGATTGCATGGCGTGGGAGTGAGCGTGGTGAATGGTCTCTCCGAGTGGCTGGAAGTCGAGGTAAAAAGGGATGGAAAACTCCACTATCAGAAATACCAGTTTGGGAAACCCTCAGCAGACTTAGAAGTTACGGGAAGGACGAAGAAGACGGGAACCAAGGTAACTTTCAAGCCAGACTCCGCTATCTTTGAGGAGATCGACTTCTCCTTTGATACCCTCTCCAATAGATTAAGGGAACTGGCCTTCCTGAATAAAGGAACCCGGATTACCCTAAAAGATGAGAAAACGGATAAGAAGCACGATTTCTGTTATGAAGGAGGAATCGTCTCATTCGTCAAATACCTGAATGAAAATAAAACCGTCTTACATCCCGAGCCCATCTACTTCAGGAGAGATAAGGAAGGAACAGAGGTTGAGATCGCCATGCAGTATAATGATGGCTATGCCGAAAACATTTTCTCCTTTGCCAATACCATAAATACCATTGATGGGGGAACCCACCTCTCAGGATTTAAAGGTGCTCTGACTCGGACAGCCAATGACTATGCCCGAAAGAATATGCTCTTAAAAAACGATAAGACCACCCTATCTGGTGAAGACGTCCGGGAAGGTTTGACAGCAGTAATCAGTGTTAAACTGCCTGAGCCCCAGTTTGAGGGACAGACCAAGGCAAAATTAGGAAACTCTGAGGTGAGGGGAATCGTTGAGGCGGTGGTAAATGAGGGATTGGGAGAATACTTAGAGGAACATCCTTCCGAGGCCCGCTCCATGATTGAGAAGAGCGTCATCGCTGCCCAGGCAAGAGATGCGGCAAGAAAGGCCCGGGAGCTTACCAGAAGGAAAGGGGCCTTAGAGGGAGCAGGACTTCCTGGAAAGTTAGCCGACTGCTCTGAAAAGGACCCGTCAAAGTGTGAACTCTATATTGTAGAGGGAGATTCTGCAGGTGGCTCAGCAAAGCAGGGTCGAGATAGGAAGTTTCAGGCCATCCTGCCCTTGAAGGGCAAGATTCTGAATGTGGAGAAGGCCAGACTGGATAAGATACTCTCAAATATTGAGATAAGAACCTTAATTACTGCTCTGGGAACCGGTATCGGAGAAGAGGACTTCGACATTAGCAAGGCAAGGTACCACAGGATAATCATCATGACCGATGCCGATGTAGATGGGGCCCACATTAGGACTCTACTCCTCACTTTCTTTTATAGACAGGTTCCCCAGCTAGTGAAAGAGGGATACGTCTATATTGCCCAGCCACCGCTCTATAAAGTGAAGAGGGGGAAGATGGAGAGATACTTAGAGAACGATGAGGATATGGAGGACTTCTTGATCGATGCCGGGACCTCGGATGTCAAATTGATAAGGTTAAAAGAGGGGAAGAAGGACCGAGACTGGGAAAAGGAGGAGCTGAAGGATCTGGTGAAGGAGCTCTCTGGATTGGAGAAACTAAAGAAGAGTGCTCGGAGAAGGGGACTGGATGTTTCAAAGTATATTGAACTAAGGGCAAAGGACCCCAAGGATATTCCCATATTCAAAGTGGAAAACGAGGCTGAGGAATACTTCCTCTATAGCAAGAAGGAAGCGGATGAACTAATAAAGGAAGAAGAGAAGAAGAAGGCCAAGGCGGGAAAAGATGAGGAGATAGAGGAAGTAACCATTACCAAGGTGGAGAAACTTCCCGAAGTAATCCAGATGGAAGCGCAGATGGGTAAAGTAGAGAAGAGAGGAGTCAAAATTATTCCGGGTGTCGATCCCAAAGAGGCCCATCCCCTATACCGTGTA
Source organism: bacterium (assembly GCA_018903055.1). Classification (GTDB taxonomy): domain Bacteria; phylum UBP18; class UBA7526; order UBA7526; family UBA7526; genus DRGV01. The sequence continues at coordinate 4,747 of JAHIPW010000075.1, read as the reverse complement.
GAAGAGGAGAAGAATACCTATTCTCTCTATGACTTCAGAGAGATTGCCAAGAAGATCAGGGAACTGGGTAAGAGGGGCATGACCATCCAGAGGTATAAGGGATTGGGGGAGATGAACCCTACCCAGCTCTGGGAGACGACCATGGACCCGGAGCAGAGGACCATCTTGAAGGTTACCTTAGAGGATGCGGTAGAGGCGGATAGGATATTCACCGTCTTGATGGGTGATAAGGTAGAACCGCGGAGACAGTTCATCGAGGAGCACGCCCCGGAAGTGAAGAACTTAGACATTTGAGAACACGGATGAGCACGGATTTATAACAGATTAGCACAGATAGTTTAGTTCGGAGTTTACAGTTCGTCCGCCCCAAAGGGGCGAGACCTCGCCACAGGTGGGGAGTTCGGAGACTAAAAACTAAAAGCTAATCGCAGATAGTGACACGGATAGACACGGATATCAGATGTCAGATGGTCCTGTTGTCTTATGGTCATATGGTTTAAATGAAGGAAAGGAGGAATAGAAGAATGAAGCGATACCTCATTATTTTACTAGTAGTTAGTATTGCGGTAGTCTTTCTTACAAGCGAAACAGTGAGGAGCAAGACTAAAGATGAATTGAGCGTGGTCATCAATAAAATAATAAAGGTACTAAAGTATGGTGATGAAAATTTTGAAAAACCAGATGCTGTTGTGGCATTAGGAATGATTGGTGATCCTAGGGCAGTGGAACCTTTAATGGAACATTTGAAATATAGTAAGAACGATCACTTACGAACTGAGATAATAAAGGCTTTGGGAAGAATTGGTGACAAAAGGGCAACCCCGGCATTGATCAATGTCCTGGAAAGTGATAGTCCTAGTTATATGCGGGCTGCAGCAGCAAAAGCCTTGGGAGAGATTGGCGATAGGAGAGCTGTTCCCGCTTTGGAAAAGGCTTTGAAAGATAAGTATTCTTACACTCGCAGTCAGGCCGCACAATCCTTGAAAAAGATTACAGGTAAGGATTACACTTATGAAAAAGGGTCTCCTTTGAAAGAAGCGGAAGAGATGATGAAAGAGATCAAAGAAATGGAAAAAGAACTTCCAAAATAGAAGTGAAGATGTTATTTTTGCCCAGGAGGAAAGGATTAGGAAATGGTAGAGATTAAGGAAAAAATTATTCCCATTTATATTGAAGATGAGATGAAGGATTCCTATATCGATTATGCCATGAGCGTCATCATCGGTAGGGCATTACCGGATGTAAGGGATGGACTGAAGCCAGTGCATAGAAGGATTCTCTATGCCATGCATCAGATGGGGATGACCCATAACAGACCACATAAGAAGTCGGCAAGGATTGTAGGAGAGGTCTTGGGAAAGTACCATCCTCACGGGGATGCCGCGGTCTACGATACCCTGACCAGGATGGTCCAGGACTTCTCTCTGAGACACCCCTTAATCGATGGTCAGGGCAACTTCGGCTCTGTAGATGGTGATGCGCCAGCGGCCATGAGATATACTGAGGTTAGATTAGGATCCCTGGCTGAGGAGATACTCAAGGATATTGAGAAGGAGACGGTAAACTTTGGCCCCAACTTCGATGGCTCTTTGCAAGAGCCCCATATTCTACCCTCTGCCATTCCAAACCTTTTGGTAAATGGCTCGTCGGGTATTGCGGTGGGAATGGCCACCAATATCCCTCCCCATAATTTAGAAGAGGTGGTGGATGGCACAATCGCGGTCATAGATGATCCAGAGATTGAAGTGGAGAAGTTAATCCCCATCATTAAAGGACCAGACTTTCCTACCGGGGCTCTCATCTGTGGCAGGAGCGGAATAGAAGAGGCCTATACCACAGGAAGGGGACATATTACTGTGAGGGCCAGGGCGGATATTGAGAAGCATAAGGGAGGAAGAGAGTCTATCATAGTAAAAGAGATACCTTTCCAGGTGAATAAGGCAAGGTTAGTGGAGTCCATCGCTAATTTAGTCCGGGCCAAGAAGATTGAAGGGATAGCGGACTTAAGGGATGAATCGGATAGGAAAGGAATGAGGGTTGTCATTGAATTGAAGAGGGGTGAGATCGCTCAGGTTATTCTGAATCAATTATACAAGCATACCCAAATGCAGACCACCTTCGGGGTAATTATGCTCGCCCTGGTCAATAACCGTCCGCGGGTCTTAAACCTTAAGCAAGTAATCGTCCACTACATTGAGCATAGACGAAGGGTGACGGTAAGAAGGATAGAGTATGAATTAAGAAAGGACACTCTCCGGGCCCACATCCTGGAAGGTCTGCGTATTGCCATCGCTAACTTGGATAAGACGATAAAGATAATCAGGGCCTCCAAGTCACCTGAAGAGGCTGAGGAGAAGTTAATCAAGGCCTTTGAATTGAGTGAGGAACAGGCCCAGGCCATCCTGGATATGAAACTGCAGAGGTTGACCGGACTGGAGAGGGAGAAGATAGATCTGGAGTATAAGGAATTAGAGAAGAGAATAAAGGAGTATAAAACAATCCTGAAGGATCCCCAGAAGGTCCTGGATATTATTAGTGAAGAGCTATTGGCTATTAAGAAGAAATACGGGGATAAAAGAAGGACTCAGATTACCAAGGCCGCGGTGGAGGAGTTCCAGGTAGAAGACTTAATCGCTGAGGAGGATGTAGCCATCACTGTTTCTCATACTGGTTATATAAAGAGGATTCCCGTTTCCACCTATCGCATCCAGAGAAGGGGTGGAAGAGGGGTCACGGGAATGGGGACCAAGGAAGAGGACTTCGTAGAGCATCTCCTGATTGCTTCTACCCACCAGTATATCTTATGCTTCACCAATAAGGGAAGGATTCACTGGCTGAAGGTTTATAAGATTCCCCAAACAGGAAGAGCGGCCAAGGGAAAGGCCATTGTTAACTTATTAAAACTGGATCAGGATGAATTTGTCACCACCTTCATACCAGTGAAGGAGTTCGATGACAGACACTTCCTCATTATGGCTACCAAGAAGGGGGTAATTAAGAAGACCAATCTGGCTGCTTATTCTCGTCCTCGGGCAGGAGGGATCATTGCTCTCCGTCTGGATAAGGGGGACGAGTTAATGAAGGTGAAGATGACCGATGGCTCTCAGGATGTTGTCTTGGGAACCAGGGTGGGACTGGCTATAAGATTCCGAGAAACCCAGGTGCGAGGCATGGGAAGGGGAGCAAGGGGAGTAAGGGGAATTAGGCTAAGTAAGGAGGATCGGGTAATCGGCATGGAGGTCATAAGGGAGGAGGCCACGTTATTAGCGATTACCGAGAATGGATATGGGAAAAGGACCAAGCATACCAATTATCGGGTCCAGTCGCGGGGTGGTAAAGGAGTAATAAATATTCAGACCACCAAGAGGAATGGCCCGGTGGTGGGAATCAAGATGGTTGATACCTCTGATGGGTTGATGATTGTTACTGCAAGAGGAATGATTATCCAATCTCCGATTAAGGATATCCGGTCCATGGGAAGAAATACTCAAGGGGTTCGTCTCATTAGACTTAAGCCAGAAGATAAGGTGGTGGCCATTGCCCGGGTGATGAACAACCAGGATAGGGAGGAAGCAGAAGTAAAAAGAGAAAGTAGCCCCGACAAGCGGGAAAGTGAGAAAGTGGGAAAGCGTGAAAGTGAGAAAGAAGTAGAGGTAAAGAAAGAAAGTAGCCCCGACAAGCGGGGAGAAAAGGGTCGGGGTCTCCGCTCCGCTTCGAAAAGTGGGAAAATAGAAAAAAGAAAAAGGGGAAGACCCCTCAAAAAAGAAAGTCAAGAGTCAAAAGTCAAGAGTCAAAAGCCAAGAACCAAAAGTCAAAAGTAACCCCGACAAGCAGGAAGAAAAGGGTCGGGGTCTCCGTTTCACTCCGAAAAGGTAATTATTCCTTTGGAGTTTTCTACCTTAATCTTGGTATTGAATTCTTTTGATAATTCCTGGATTCTTTCCAGGACTCTTTCTGCTTCTCTATCTTTAAGGATTTGGGGTTGGAACCTAACCTCTTTGTTATAGACCGAAATAGGAATAATCTCTAATTTTTGTAACCTATCTTTTGAAAAATAAAACCTGAAGATTGCCGATTCTTTTGCTTTCTCGCTATAGGAGCCGAAGGCAAAGTTTCCCAAAGAATAGATAATTACCCCGTTCTTATAGGTCTCTATACCACTTAGCATATGAGTATGATGGCCTAAGATAATGTCTGCCCCATTATCGATGGCCAGATGGGCTAAATTCCTTTGATACTCCTGAGGAGAGACCTGCTCTTCATCTCCCCAGTGGAAGGAAATAATTAGAAAATCTACCTTTTCTTTTAGTTCTTTGACATCCTCTTTTACGCTTGAAAATTTACCATAGGCAGTTCCTGCTTTTTCTTCTTTCGCCCAGAATTCTTCAGGGAAGGTATTGGAATAGGCAAGGAATCCAAATTTTTTATTCTTTACTTTGAGAATGATCGGTTCCCTTGCCTCTTGAATATTCTTTCCTGCCCCGATGTGGAAGATCATTTTGCTATCTAAGACTTCTATGGTCTCAAAAAGGGCTTCTCCTCCATAGTCCAGGATGTGATTATTGGCCAAGGATAGGACGTCGAATCCCGCATCCTTTAATCCTTCGGCGACCTTGGGGTTTGCTCGGAAGGTATATTCCTTATTCGGGTTCGGTTCTCCCTTTGTGGATAGGGGAGATTCCAGGTTCGCAAAGGAGATATCGGCATCCTTAAATATGTGAGCGGTATACTTGTAGGGATAGGAGGG
>JAHIPW010000074.1 GCA_018903055.1 bacterium | reverse complement strand
TTTCTTGGCTTTTTCCAGTTCCACCATTCTCAGCTTTAGTCTCTTTTCTTCCGTCTCTCTCGCTTGGCGTGTCTCCTGTACTTTGCGAGAAGCCTCGATGGCGATTCTTCTCTGCTCTTCCTCTCTCTTCCGCAATTCCTCCAATTTTCTTTTCGCTTCTGTTACTCGAGTTTCGTTCTCCCTTATCTTTTCTTGATTGTTAGGCATAAACTTATTTCCTAACTATAGAACTTTATTTCCAACCAGCGAGAAAATACCCCCGTAATCTTTCTTTAAATCTTTCTCCAGGTCTGGGAGATAGTCCTCACCAGGGAAGTAACAAGTAAAAAGTAACAAGTAAAAAATTGATTTCTTCGCTCACTTTCTCACTTTCCCACCTGCCTGCCCCGTAAGCTTGCCTGCCCCGTAGGCTTGCCCTTCGGGGTCCTTCGGGGCTCACTTTCCTAGTCTCTGTCTTTCTGCATGGTTTTAACCCAGTAATCTTTTCCATCTGTGGTTATGGTAATCGCTCCGTTCTCATCCGTTCTATATCTCTTAATTTCTAGTTTCTGATACCGCTTCAAAACCTCAGGGTGTGGATGTCCGAATAGATTATTTGCCCCAACGCTTATTATAGCACATTCTGGGGAAGTTTTCTTCAAAAATTTTAAGGTGCTTGAGGTTCTCGATCCCTGATGAGGAGCTTTGAGGATAGTGCTAGGTAGTTGATCGCCATATCTTATTTCCAGAAGCTCCTCCGCCTCTTTCTCAATGTCCCCCGTGAAAAGAAAGTTCACCTCGCCATAAGAAAGTTTTATTACTATGGAATTGTTATTTGGTTCTGAGCCCCCACCCTTCAGGAATCTTTCCTGAGGATGGAGAATGTTGATCTTTATTCTGGGTGTTATGTCCAACCTCTGACCCGCCCGAACTATTTTGTAGGAAATTCTTCTGTCGTCAATAATTCTCAAGAATTTCTCATATTCTGGGGAGGTGAATTCCTGACCACTGTCCCAGACTTCACCTATCTTAAAAGAAAAGAGGACGTTAATCAGTCCCGTCACATGATCAGCATGGGGATGGGATAATACCAAGTAATCGATCCTTCTTATTCCTTCATCCCAGAGATAAGAAGGTAGGATATCAAACCTGCCATCTCCCCCATCAATGAGCATACTCTTTCTATCAGGAAATTGGATGAAGATGGAATCCCCCTGACCAACATCCAGGAAGGTAACCTTTAGTAACTTATCTTGAGAAATAAAGATATTTCCCCAGATGAAGATGGCGGTTAGGCATAGGGCTCCCATAGAGACCACTTTTCTTACTAGGAGAGAACGTCTAAAATTTACTATTCCGACAATGCCTAAATAATAGAGACCAATGAGAGAAAGAGAAGGGGTAACGACCCTTATCCCTGCTCCCGGAAAGTGGCTGAAGAGATGAATAACCTTTATTAAAATCGTCAGAAAGAGCCAGTTACAGGAGGAGAAGAGCTGGGCCAGGGGAAGGAAGAAGGAGAAGATGGTTGTTAGAAAACCTAAGGCAACAACAACCATTACCAGGGGAACGACAACCAGATTGGCTAAGATGGCTACCGGAGTAAAATAGTTGAAGTGATAGGCGATTAAAGGAGCTACCCCCATCCAGGCAGCGAGGGAGACGCTTATCAATCCTGCCGGATAAGAGGATAGAAACTTCAGTCTGGGCCAGATCCTGGGATAGAGATATAAAATAGAAAGAACAGCAGCAAAGGAGAGCTGGAATCCAACATTGAAGAGGGTAAGCGGATTGATGAGTAAAATAACAAGAGCAGCCAAAGCTAAGGTAGTATAGACCTCTCTCTTTCGTCCCAGACAAGAGGCAGTTAAAAAAAGACCGAACATAATCGTGGCCCGCACCACAGGAGGCCGACAACCGGTCATGAAACAGTAAAGGATGATGATTAAGAGGGTCAGAAGGGCACTTCCCTTATTAGGCAAGCGAAGGAGGCGAAAGAGACCATAATGGAAGAAGGCCGCGACGAGGCCAACGTGGAGGCCAGAGACCGCTAAGACATGGGCCACTCCAGTAGTGATGAATGCCTGACGAAGAGGAGAAGGGAGTTCCTCCCTTCTCCCTAAAATGATACCTTTTAATACCGAACCTTCAAGGGATGGAAGGGTGTCATCGATAGTCTTTATTAGGTGCTTCCGGAGATAGAAAACAATCCTGAAGAAGGGATTGACCCTTGCTTCTCCAACCTTTTTATCTGCTCATTAACGACTAAGTTTACTAAAGCGGATATCTTCTGGGTGGCAAGATAATTCTGATAACTAAAACCTCCGGGATTCCTGGCCCCAGGAGGAGGGATTAATCCTCCCCTAATTCTGACCTTTTCTCCATAATTAAAGGAGGCCTTGGCCTTTGGAAGGGACACCCGGATTCTGCTTTTGACTGGAAATTCTTTCTTCCTGGATAATATCTTCTCTGTCTTAATGATTAGATGGATTCTATCTTTCTTAACCTCGGACAGTTGATCGATGGTGCCCAGGACTTCCACCCAGCCCTTATTGAGAAAAGGGGTTATCTCGCCCCTGGTGATACGCTCAAGGGTAATGTCATGATAGAGAAAACCGGTAAGAAGAAGTAGGTTTCCTAAAAAAAGGGTGGAGATGGTAGGTTTCTTCCTCCAGAAAGCAAGGAAGAAAAGGATTAAAAGGAAGGCGAGAATGGAGAGTAGAGAAGGAAGGGAGAGATCTAATAGATGCCCAAGGATGATTCCTAAGATATAAACGAGGACAATGGCAACAAGCGGGTATCTTATTCGCAAAGATTCCTGCTTCGTCCCCGCCTGCCGGACGGGCAGGGGCAAGCGGGCGCGTTTTTCTTTATTCGCGACTATTCGCGTTCTTTTCTCATTCGCGCATATTCGCGTCTTCGCGTTCATTCGCGTTCTTCATTCCGCAGTAATCTTATCCTTTAGTGCCTCATAGATCTTGGGGCCGATCCCATGGACCTTGGTAATCTCCTCCGGGCTGGAATAGGGACGGTTGGCAATGATGGCCTCGGCCCTCTTGGGCCCGATACCCGGCAGGGTCGCCAGCTGGGCCTGGGTGGCGGTATTAATATTGATCTTCCCGGCCTCTGCTTTTGCCTTTACTTCCTTCTTCTCTTCCTCCTTCTCCTTCTTCTCTTCTTCCTTTCCAAGATCGACATAGGCCAACTTCAATTCCTCTGTGGTATAGACATGCTCCGGACCATAAGAGAGAAGCTTCTTTCTAAAGGCCTCCACATCAAACTTCTGGGTAACAACAATCCTTGAACCATCAACCAGAGGCTGGGCAAGGTTCAGAATATCCAGGATGGCTCCTTCCTTTGGCCCTCCAGCGATCTTGATGGCTTCAATCACCCGGGTTCCCTCATCGAACTGATAGACCCCGGGCTTATTCACCGCTCCCGTAATGTGGATGATGATCTTCCGTGGCCCAAGAGAAACCACCCCTCCGGCTTGAGGCGAGATGGCAATGGCCCTGGGGCTTACCAGGTATTCTGTTTTCGGTGAAAAGGGAAGAGGTCCTCTGGTCAGCGTAATGACACCCCCCAAGAGAATGGCACCGATTAGGCAGAGGACAATAATCGATTCCTGAGTGGATAATTTAAACATATTTCTCCCTCCTTGGACACGGATTTTGAGTAAGCTTACTGCTCGGGTATTGAGACGCGGATAAACACGGATGGATGAGGTTCTACAAAGCGGTTCTTTTTAGGTAAGGTACACGAAGTGCATCGTCCTAAATCCGTGACCATCCGTG